>JAVBKL010000155.1:0-18404 GCA_031554055.1 Eubacteriales bacterium
CAGCGAGTTACTTAAATAAAAAAGTTTTCCCACCACCAGAGTCAGAAATCATTGAAGACGATATGCCAGAAGGCACCGAAGTTGAAAATCTTGATATTGATCCGAATTTTGCAGATGATTATGAGCTGCCAGAAGACAGCAGCACGAGTTATGATGGTTATGACGAAAAATACGATTAAATCTTAGTTTTGTAGGAGGGCGTACCACAATGGAAAACTTAATACAAATTTGGGAAGCCTACAGCAAAACAAAGGACCCAAAGTTAAAAGATACTTTAATACTTGAATATGCTTCGCTTGTAAAATATGTTGCAGGTAGATTGAGTATCCATATTGGGCAACACGTTGAGTATGACGATCTTATTAGCTATGGAATTTTTGGTCTTATTGATGCAATAGATAAATTTGATTTCGAAAAAGGCGTAAAGTTTGAGACGTATGCGGCACTTAGAATCCGTGGTGCAATTATTGACTCCATTAGAAAAATGGACTGGGTTCCACGAACGCTTAGACAAAAAAACAAACAGCTTGAAGCAGCCTTTGCGGAGCTTGAGTTTGAGCTTGGGCGAGAGCCCACAGAGGAAGAAATTTCTATTAAACTTAATATTAGTATTGAAGAGACAAAAGAGATTTTAAAAAAATCATCGGTGGTAGCCTTGATTTCGCTTGATGATTACCTTGAACAAAACCATGAAATTAGCTTTTCGGGAGGAAACGCTTCCTCACAAAATGATACGCCCGAAAGCCAATATGAACAGCAAGAACTTAAAGATATGCTTGAAGATGCAATCGACAAGCTGACAGAGAAAGAGAAAAAAGTCATTACTCTTTATTACTTTGAAGATTTGACACTAAAAGAGATTTCTAGCATAATGGGAGTTTCTGAATCAAGGATTTCCCAGATTCACTCTAAGGCTGTTTTACGGCTAAAAAGTAGACTTGGGAGATACAAGTCAATATTGTTTGCAACATGACTGTATGATTAAGGGCGTGTTTTAATGGCAGAGAATAAAGCTAAGATTGATATAGATGTTAGGGAAGACGAAGGCGTTTTTCTTATAATAGATAACCCCGAAGAAGGACCTCGTGCCACAAGAAAAGAGGTTCTTGAACTCATTGAATCCTACGGTATTCAAGATATTGAGTTTATTGCTATTTCGAGCGTTTTCAAGATGACAGATTTACACATAGACATCTTAATATCAACGAATACAAAAGTTTCGAGAACGCCTGAAGTAATTAACATCGAGATTTCCAAAGATAAAATGGAAGCAACGATTGAGTTTACGCCGCCAGTGAATAAAGGTGAACCAGCCACTGTAGAAGCAATTGAAAAAGCGGTAGAATTTGCGGGTATCCGTTTTGGAGTACCGGTTGGAATGGCACAAAAGCTTGCAACTTCAAGGGAATATGGAAAAAAATATGTCATTGCACAAGGCAAAGAGTCTCGTGATGGTACGGACGGCTATCTCGAATATCATTTTAATGAAAAGAAAAAATCTTTTAAACCAAAAGAGATGGAAGATGGTAAGGTCGATTTTAGAAATTTGGACCTGATAGAAATTGCAAACAAAGGCAAAATTCTTGTGACGGCACACCCGCCAGTTGGGGGCAGTGACGGCATAAATGTTATGGGTCAGCTTGTTTCTGCAAGAGCCGCAAGGCCAACTCCAACGCTTGCCGCTGGAAAAAATGTTGTTGAATCAGAAGACGGAACACAGCTTGTTGCAGCAGAAGATGGACAGATTTTAATTGAAGGTAAAAAAGTTGTTGTATCACCACTTTTAGAAATCAACGGAAACGTTGATAATAGTACTGGCAATATTGACTTCAACGGTTCAATCATTATAAAAGGAAATGTTTTAACTGGGTTTGTTGTTAATTCAGTCGGTAACATAGAAGTCTATGGCGTTGTAGAAGGTGCCAGAGTGACTTCAGAACATAGCATAATACTCTATTCGGGAATACAAGGCAATGATCGTGCAGAAATAATTGCCGGTGAAAGTATCACGACTAAGTATGCGGAGAACTGTATGCTTCAAGCCGGTGGAGACATTTGTTCAGATAGCATTATGCATAGCAATGTAATTTGTGGTGGAGCCCTTATTTTAAAAGGTAGAAATGGGCTTTTAGTTGGCGGAAAAATCAAAGTTGCTGGTAAAGTAGAAGCATTAACAATTGGTTCTGTAATGGCAACGGTAACAGAAATTGATGTAGGTCTTGATCCACAGAAACTTATCGAATTTAGAACATTGCAATCACAAATTATTTTATTAAGAGGCGAATATGAAAAACATGACCGACTTTTTGCATCCTTAAACTATATGGAGCGTAAGTCTGGTCTACCTATAGAAAAGAAAATGCTATTGTTAAAAACGATTAATATGCGTACATCCATTCGCGAAAAAATTGAAGCACATCAAGATAGAGTGAAAGACCTTTTGCCACAACTTGACGGCGAGGGCGAAGTAATTACGGCTAAGAAGTTTGTTTATCCGGGCGTGAGAGTATTAATCGGTAACGCAACAATGCAAATCAATGACAGAATTGAACATTCAAAATTAAAGAATGTTGATGGTCGAGTCGTAGTTTTACCAATCTAGTAAAATAATACGGAGGTGGTTATATGTCAATAAGGCCTGTGGATATGCAAGTTGTTATACAAAAGACAACGGAGATGAGCAGAACGAGTCAAATTGAAAACCAACGTCCCGAGATTGCACAACATAATGCAACAGAAAAAGTACAGAAAGAAGCACAGCTTAACGAAGAGCGTGTTACGAATAACGAGAATGCGGCAGAACAAAATGCGGTGAATCAAGACGGTAAAAATGGTTCTGGTCGTGAACAAAAAAGCAAACGAAGGTTGCGTATTGAAGAAGAAAAGCAAGAAAAGGGAAAGAACAATACTAAAAATGCAGGTTATGATTTTAGCATTTAAGACAAAATTAGATTTGAGGTATTGCTATGGTTCCAATTAATGTAGTTTTTTTGATTTTGGCAGCAGTTGGGATTGCGTTAGCGATCATAGCTATTTTTCTGAAAACAAAGGAAAAGAAACCAGTAACAACTTTTGAAAGCCCAGTGAATCCAATTGAATACGAAAAAGTACTGCGTGAAATTTCGCAGTCTACGTCCGAAGTGGACAAGAGTCTTGACGAATTTCATAAAATTGCAAACTCTGCGTTTACGGAACTTGATGAAAAATATCAGGAGCTTCTATTTTTATATTCGTTGATTGACGAAAAGAAAAAGGAAGTTGCAGAAATTTATAGTACACAACCGCTTCCTGTTCAAAAACCTGCGGAAGTGGTAAGGGAAGTCTCTTTAACTTCGGCAGTGCCCCAGACAGTACAGCCAAAAGTTGTTAAGATGAAACATTTAGAAGAGCAGCCTTCAGAAAAATCTAAGTCTAACCACCCTAGACGTAAGGATATTTTAAATTTGCATAGACAGGGGCTTACTGTTCCGGAAATTGCAGAAGAGCTAAATGTAGGGCAAGACATGGTTAAGCTCATTCTTCAGCTTGGAAAGGCTAGGTGATTGAATGCAGCTAGATAAAAACAGTGTTTTGTTTGGCATTGGTTTGGGTATCATTGTACTTAGTTTAATATTCTACTTTACTTTTGGATTTGTAGACAGGGGTGCAAGCCCTAAAAACGCAATGACTGAGAAACAGTTGATCTCAAGTGCTAATGCGTTAGGGATGGTATTTAAAGGCGACGTTAAAACGACTCTTTCAGATAAGGAACTAGAAGAAGAGGCAAGAGAGCTTGGAATGGTTTTTCCAGCAGATATTAAACCCCAAGTAGTGCTATCACCAGCTGCAGTTGCACCAGCCACTGCTTTGCCGACAGCCTCACCAACGCCAAGTCCAACCCCAACAGTTAAGCCGACAGAAGCACCAACGGCAAAGCCAACAGTGAAACCAACGCAAGAACCAACGGCAAAACCGACAGCGAAACCGACCCAAGCCCCAACAGCGAAACCAACACAAGCGCCAACGGCAAAGCCAACTGTGAAACCGACAGAAGCACCAACGGCAAAACCAACAGCGAAGCCAACCCAAGCCCCAACAGCAAAACCTACACCAGAACCGACAGCCGCACCAACGCCTGTTGTGGTAGAAACACCGCCGCCAACACAAAGTGGTAAGAAGCCTGTGATTACTCAAGTCACAATTCAAAAAGATGTGACCGAAACGGATATTGCTGCTGCACTTTCAAAAAAAGGAATCGTTAAAGACGCAGGTGACTTTGCTAATTATTTTAAAGCAAATGCAAATGGTGTGATTCCGAAACCAGGAATTTATTTATTGCCGATTGACGGGAACTACGATGAGATTTTAGACGTTATATTAAATAGATAATATATTATATACAGCGTTAAGCGGTTGCAAATAATAATTTGTAGCCGCTTAACTTTATCCGTGGACTTGTTATAATCAAATATGATAAAAAAGACGATAGAAATAAGAGACAGTTTTTAAAAAATTTATAATTGATGCCATGTTGGGTGATGATAATATTATCTTCCAAGTGACTTGACGCTTATTAAAAAAAGATTAGGAGCGATGAAATGAAAATCAACAAAATGTTTTGTGCTTTAACGACAGCTTTTATTGTAAGTACATCTAGTTTTTCAAGTGTCTACGCAGATATTCAGTCGGACTCATTATTGCTTAAGGATATTACGATTACAAATAACGCAAGAGCAAACGATATAATTTATGTAATGGGACTAGCTCCTGGTGACGAGGTAAATGTATATTCGTATAGCCAAGTGTCAAACGGAAAACTACTTGCCAAGCAAAAAGCAGGTGCTGGCAAAACAGATTTGTCAATTAGTTTGTCCCAATTAGGTCCGACTTCGGGTTATCTATACTTATCCGTGACAACCCCAGGCATGACAGAGAGTGCCAGAGTCAGAGTTCCTTTTTCTGGCGAGCCTACAAGCTATGAACCTTATACTACAGATGTGTCGATAGTAAATAAGTCTGGTGTGAATGACACAATTACAGTAAATAATCTTGTGAGTAAAGATGTTGTTAAAGTTTATAGCTTAGACTCACGGTTGTTAGGCAGTGCAACAGCAACGAAAGATTTTGTAACCTTGAGTGTGTCGCAACTTGGAAAAACTGCTGGCAGTGTGTACGTAACCGTCACCAGTGTTGGAATGAATGAAAGTGATAGAACACGAGTAAGTTATGCAGGAGAGAACCAAAGTTTAAAAATTGATAGGAACAGCGTAACGATTACAAACAATGTTGCAGTGGCAGACATTGTTTCAGTCGAAGGGCTACAGCAAAAAGATTTTGTAACCGTTTATGGTTCGGATATGTCTCCGCTTGCTAGTGCAACTTGCCCAAATGGTAAGAACGCAATCAATATTAATGTGGCACAACTTGGTACAAATAGTGGAATGATCTATATAACCAGAAAAAGCGAGGGTGCTTTAGAAAGTGAACCTGTTGATGTAGGTTTTACTGGTGAAGTTGTTTCTGCAAATATTCCAGAAGCAAATGCACTTGCTACAAATAATGTAGTCGGCACAAATGATAACGTGTATGTAATGGGGTTAACAACAGGCGATATTATAAAAGTTTATGAAAATGAAACGACAACTGCCGTGCTTGCAAAAGGAACTGTTGCAGCAAATAAAACGGATTTGACAATTAATGTAGCTCAATTTGGAAAAGAAGCTGGGAACATTTGGATTGATAATACAACCAAGGGCAAGCTACCAAGTAAAAACAGAACAAGAATTGAATACATGGCAGAGACTTCAACCAATATGCCTAATTCAGAAGTTATAACAGTTACAAACAATGTAGGCATGGCTGATGCGGTTGAGGTTTCAGGTCTTGCCGAAGGAGATAAGACAACTGTTTATAGAGATGCCATTGGCGGAAATGTACTGGGAACAACAACAGTTGCCAAAGGCAGCACGATGGCAAAAGTGAGCATTACCCAATTGGGATCGGGTGAAGGTCATGTCTATGTTAGTATCACCAATGGAAAGTCAAACGAAAGCAGCAGGGTAAAAGTATCTTACTATGCAGAAGTCAAAACGGCTAGACTTAACCCTTCCCATATAATTGTTACCAACAATGTAAACAGCCCAGACACGGTTAAGGCAACTAATTTAGTGCCAAACACAACCATTTATATATACAACAAGGCTGTTGCTGGAACTTTGCTTGGTACGGGGGGGGTCGATGCAAGTGGTACGGCTGCGACAGTAAAAATTAATCAAATTGTCACCGACACAGGCACCATATTTGTTTCTGCAAAAAAACTTGGTGAAGCAGAAAGCGATAGAGTAGAAGTAGGCTTTTCTTCGGAAGAGATTACTGATGTTATTAACCCAGATAAAGTTGTTATTACAAACAACGCAAGCGTGGCAGATACAATTGAAGTAGACGGTTTAACCGAAGGCGATTTGGTAAAGGCATATGACGCTGCATCAGATGGGAAATTATTGGGTCAAGCAACTGTTGGGGCTTATAACACCAGTACAACGATTTCAGTTCCTCAACTAGGAAAAACGAGTGGCACCGTGTATCTCGCCCTTACAAAACCTAACTCGCTTGAAAGCCGTAAAATTGCAATTTATTATTCTTCAGAATCGAGTTCGACTGCACCAGCGGCATCATCCGTTTCGATAACGAACAATGCAACAGAGAGCGATGTCGTTAAAGTATCGAGGCTCTCAGAGGGTGACAAAGCTCTTGTATATGATAAAGCAACAGCTGGCACGCTACTTGGAAGTTCAATAGTGGCAACAGGTCAAGTTTCTGCAAGCATAACTATACCGCAACTAGGAACAGGATCCGGCTACGTTTTTGTTTCGGTTATTCAGAAAAGCAAACTTGAAAGTGCACGTGTAGATGTAAACTATGATGCTGAAATTTCAACAGATATTTTGCTCGCAGAAAATATTTATATATCTAATAATGCGGGTGTTCCTGATGTGATTCAAGTAATGGGACTTGAGTCAAGTGATATAGTCAATATTTATAAAAATGCTGATAAAACATCAAAACTTGGAACAGGAACAGTTGCATCTGGCTCAACGTCAGTGACAATATCAGTTCCGCAACTTAGCTCAGGAAAAGGTAATGTTTTTGCCACGGTGACGACAGCGAAAAAGCTAGAGAGTGCTGTTACACAAAGGGATTATGAGGCAGAGGAACAAAGTGGAACGATTGACTCCAAAAATATAACAGTAGTAAATAGTGCAGGAATCGCAAGTTCCATTACCGTTGAAGGTTTATCAGGTAATGATACCGTAAAGGTATATGATAGCCAAGTGGCTGGTACACAAATAGGAAGCGGTCAAGTAAGCAATTTTGGTAGTGAAATATCAATGAATTTGACCACGCTTAAAACCGAGGGCGGCACAATTTACGTATCACTTACCAACACTGCAAAGCTTGAAGGTGTGAGATTGCCAGTGATTTATTCGGCTAAAAAAGCGACTAACCCTCCTTTTGTAAAAGCTGTTAAGGTAACAAACAACGCTGGTATAGCTGACGCAATTACAGTTTCTGGATTAAATTCTGGAGACTTGGTTCAAGTTTATAGGGCCCGAGAAGGCGGCGAATTGCTAGGCAGTGCGACAGTGCAAGAAGGCAAAATCGAAACGCTTGTCGTTGTTTCACAGCTCGGTGAAGAAGGCGGAAATATTTATGTTTCTGTAACCAGTGCTGGTAAACTCGCAAGTGCAAGAACGGAAGTTCCGTTCCTCGCCGAAACCAAAACAGAGAGCTTGCAAGCAAGTGATGTTATGGTTACAAATAATTCAGGCTCATACGATACAATTGCAATAGCTGGTCTGATGCCATATGACATCATCGGCGTATATAAATCCGAAACGGATACACTGCCGATTAGCTCGGGAATGGTAGCCGAAGGCTCAAGTAGCTTAACGCTCAATGTATCCCAGCTTGGCTCAAACGGCGGAACAATTTATGTAACATTAGAAACACTAGGCAAGACGGAAAGTGATAAAATTGCCGTGGCGTATCAATCCGAATCAAAAACGCTTGTAGCAAATGATGTTACAGTAATAAACAATTCGATTGTATCAGACATTGTTAAAGTGGCAGGGCTAACAGAAAATGATGTAATAAAAATTTATTCGGCTTCAACAGGCGGTCATATGTTGGCTTCTGCTAGCGTTGCAGTGGGAACCAATTCAGTGTCGGTTAGCGTTTCGCAATTGACCCAAGATGCAGGTAGTATTTATGTGAGTGTTACCAGCTATGGAAAATGCGAGAGTTCACGTACAAAGGTTGACTATGCAGCTGAACAAACATCTAACCCAATCTTTGCGGGATACGTTGCGATTGCAAATAATGCAGAAGGTACTTCGGATAGGATTACTGTAACAAACTTACAAGCAAACGATGCGATTCATGTTTATAGTCAATCTGCTGACGGAACATTGCTTGGCAGTGCAACAGTGGCTTCAAGCGGAAACACAGCTGTTGTTACAATTAAGCAGCTAGGCGTTGGCTCGGGAAGTGTATATATTTCTTTAACGAATTACGGAAAATCGGAAAGTACCAGAACGAAAGTGGATTATACAGCGGAATAGGAATGCAAAACAAAACGGGAATGTCTCGCTAAGAAAAAAGTGAGAATTTTAAGTCCCCCTGTTTTCTTCAATAATTTGACAAATTTATTTAAAATGTATTGGCAATATATATAACCCAAATAAGCTTGGATAGCTAGTTAAATGTAGTAACAGATTGCAGTTCTGCGTAATTGCAATCTGTTACTAAGTTTTGTTTAGTCAACTACAATTGCTCGATGGTGGTGATAAAGTGAATCGCAATTATTTTTTAAAAATCCTGCTGTGTGTTCTCACTGTGATAATATTTATGGGCGGGTACTTTGTTTTCAACACGACAGCATCGGCTGATTCAATGAAAACGGTGGCGACAGAGGTACGTGCCGTTCCGACACCGGGTCCGTTAGCTGTTACAGAAACAGAACCATCCATAAGTGATGCCCAGAAAATTTTATTAGAAAAAGCCGGATTGATTGAGGTATATCAGAAACGTTATCTTAAAGATGTATTGCCAATTTTTTTTGATAAGATAAAGCTAGTCACTATGAATTTCTCTTTTGAAGACAGGCTCGATTCAATATCGTATTTTTATGACAACGATACCGATAAAGATATTAAATTAGCAATTTATATCGAATTTTCAGAAGATGTTGAAGAAGAAACAGTTCAAGAGATAGCGGACTTTTTAGTGGATCGACAAAAAGGATTAATGCATCAAAATATTGCGATGGATTATGTGACGCCAAGTTTTGGCACAAAGAGTTTTTACCCTGCAAAAATTACTCCGAAACCATAGAATTTGTGTGGAGTGAGTGCAATTTCCTATAGCCTAGCAATGTTACAGAGAGCTTAAATATTCAAACAAAAACAACCTTTGGGAACTTTCACAAAGGTTGTTTTTGTTTTCTAAGGAAGATGAAAATAATTTGAATGGCTGTTGATAAAATGATGACTCCGACAACCAAATTTATAATTGGGTTTATATCGATTTTTATAAACGAAGTAAAAAGTGGGTTAAAAGTTTGTTCACCAACTATAAACCGTACCCAAATTGTCGTTGAAAATAAAAGCTCAAAGAAGGAAAGAAAATTAATTGCCAAAGTATATCGTTTCACAGTGAAAATTATTACGTTTACGAAAATGGTGAAGCAAGCCGCCAGTGCAAAAAGCGGTAGAAAATTCAAGAGGGCAGTTTGGTTAAAAATAGGTATGCGTTCTTGTCCTACAATGTAAACCGCCAAAGCATCGTAATACTTATTGCAGAAAAAATAAAAAGCTACGAAAAAAATGATGTTAAATAAGATGGCAGACAAGGCGGAGCGAGAAGTTGATTTTTTGTTCGATCCATCTATTTTTGGCAATTTCTTTGCATCAAAAGCATCGTTATCGAACTTCAGTTTAAAAAACTCGAAAGCCGCAAAGACAAGTGTAACCCACAAAAAGCCTTTTGCAAGAGCAGAGATGGCGGTAAATATTAAATTAGGTATTATCGTGCTAAGTTCTATTGAGCCAGAGTTGACGCCAAAAGATTCAATGATTTCCACTCCGACGTATGCTGCAACAAGAATGATGCATGCTGGTTTCAACGTTCGGATATAGTCGTCAAATAAATCCGCAGAAATTAAAGTATGGCCACTAGCATATTTTTGTCGTAACTTCTTTGGATTTCCCAAGGAGTTGAGCACTTTTTCAATTTCGATGTCTGTCGGGTTTTCACTAAGCATCTCATGTATCATGATTTTAAGTTCTGTGGAAGTGATTTGTCTTTTGTGTTTTGGCAAATTCTTTACAACTTGATAAATATATCTCTCAATTAAATCCATTGGCATTCCTCCTTTTGTTTGCGTATATTATAGCATAAAAAAACCGCAACCAAGATAGTTGCGGTAAAAAAATTATTTCATTACATTTATGATTACATCCAGCGCACGATCCAAATCTTCATAAGAAAGTGCATCAGAAATTTGAAGTCTAATTCTCGCATGACCTTCGGGAACAACAGGGAAGCCAAAACCAATAGTAAAGATTCCTTGTTTCATCATTTCATTTGAAGCGGCAATTGCTTTGCTCGTTTCGCCCAAAATAATTGGGATAATGGCACTGTCTCCTTCAAGTGGTTTTAACCCAGCGGCTTTAATTTTTTGTCTCGTGTATTCGGTTTTTTCTTTCAGTGTGGTAACAATTTCTGGGTGCTCACGCAAATAATTGATGGCTGCATTTCCTATCGCACATAGGACAGGTGGTAAAGAGTTAGAAAAGAGGTTAGGGCGTGATTTTTGAATGAGCATTTCGCAAACGTCACGAGATGCTGCAATGAATCCGCCACCAGCACCGCCAAGAGCCTTGCCTAGCGTGCCAGAAATTATATCGACACCTTCTGTGATATTGTGGTATTCTGCTGTGCCACGACCTGTTTTGCCGATAACACCAGTTGCGTGAGAATCATCAACCATAACGAGTGCGTTGTATTTTTTTGCCACCGCAATAATTTCTGGCAATGGGGCAATGTCGCCTTCCATTGAGAAGACGCCGTCCGTTATAATTAAAACAGTTCCGCAATCTTCACATTCTTTCAGACGAGCTTCTAAATCAGCGATGTTTGCATGTTTATAAACAGCACGTTTTACACCTTTTGCGACAGCTCTACAACCGTCAATAATACTTGCGTGGTTGAGTTCGTCCGAAATTACAGCGTCGCCGTCAGATAAAAGAGCCGGTATCGCTCCTGTATTTGCCGCCCAACAGGATGTGTATGTCAATGCACTTTCCATACCCAAGAAGTCTGCAATGTTTTGTTCAAGCTCACGGTGAATTTCAAACGTGCCGCAAATAAAACGTACGCTCGAAGCACCACAGCCATATTTTTCGAGACTATCATGAGCCGCTTTCACAACTTCTGGTTTATTGGCTAGTCCAATATAATTGTTTGAACAAAGAACAATCGACTCGCCAAAGTTTTCAACCGTAGAACTTGCCGCCATCGGCGAAGTTAAATATCTTAAATGCTTGTAAGTTCCTTTTTCTTCTAAAGTCGCTAGTTGGTTATGCAAGTCCTCGTAAAAATTTTTTCTCACAAAATCACTCCCATTCCAAAATTACTTGTCCTGATTTTCCGCTTGCCATAATTTCAAAGCCTTCTTCAAACTGATCAACAGGGAAACGATGCGTTATAATTGGGGCAAGATCAAATCCTGTTTCTAACAACATTTGCATTTTGTACCAAGTCTCAAACATTTCACGGCCATAAATTCCTTTTAACGTCAAGCCGTTAAATACAATTTTGTTCCAGTCAACCGTTGTGTTTCCAGATTGTATACCCAATAAAGCGATTTTTCCGCCATGCTTCATTGCGTCAATCATTTCGTTAAAAGCAAAAGAGTTGCCGGACATTTCCATTCCAACGTCAAAGCCTTCCTTCATGCCAAGTTTTTTCTGAATTTCAGCAAGCGAAGTTTCTTTTGTGTTGATCGCGTGTTCGATGCCGAATTTTTTCGCAAGCTCCAAGCGATATGGATTTACGTCGGTTAAAACAACGTGGCGAGCCTTTGCGTGTTTTGCAATTCCAGCTGCCATAATACCGATTGGGCCAGCACCAGTAACCAGTACGTCCTCGCCCAAAACATCAAAGGAGAGGGCAGTGTGCGTTGCATTTCCAAATGGGTCAAAGATTGAAAATAGTTCTGGATCATATTTTTTGCTGCAATGCCAAACGTTTGTAACGGGAATAACCAAATACTCAGCGAAGGCACCGGCACGATTTACGCCAACCCCGCTTGTATTCTTGCAAAGATGAAGTTTTCCGCCACGACAATTTCTACAAACGCCACAAACTAAATGCCCTTCGCCAGAAACCAATTCGCCCATCTTAACGTCATGTACATTCTCGCCAAATCCAGCAATTTCTCCCACGTATTCGTGTCCTACAACCATTGGTACAGGAATCGTTTGTTGTGCCCAATCATTCCACTCATAAATGTGAATATCGGTTCCACAGATTGCGGTTTTCTTTATTTTTATTAAAACATCATTTGGCCCTGGCGTTGGCATTGGAATATCTTCCATCCAGATTCCTGGCTTTGCATATTTTTTAACTAGAGCTTTCACAGAATAACCCCCTTTAAAATGTATTCAATACCATGATATAGCTTTTTGACGATTATTTCAAGGGTTTACAGAATAATAATCAAGTGTTATTATTGGATAACTAGGAGGTGCGTTATGCCGTTTGACTTTAAAAAGGAATTTAAAAATTTTTACTTACCAAAGGATAAGCCGCAACTTGTTGACGTACCAAAAATGCAATTTATTATGGTTGATGGCGAAGGTGACCCAAATTCTTTGGCTTATCAAGATGCTGTTCAAATTGTGTATGCCCTATCATACACTCTGAAAATGATGGGCAAAAAAAATCAAACGCCAGAAGACTTTTTTGAATACGTTGTTGCACCGCTAGAAGGCTTGTGGTGGAGTGATGGAGCTTTTAGTTTGCAAGAAAGAAGCAATTGGTTATGGACGTCCATGATTAGGCAACCAGATTTTATTACGCAAGAAAACTTTGATTGGGCAGTTTGTGAATGCAAAAAGAAAAAGCCTGAAATCGAAGTTTTGAAAGCGAGGCTTGAAAGTTTTACCGAGGGGCAGTGCGTGCAGATGATGCATTTTGGCCCATATGCAACAGAACCAGCCACCGTCGAGCAAATGCATCGTTTTATGGATATGAATAACTTAATGGATATGACGGGCGGCATTCGCAAACACCACGAAATATATTTATCAGACCCAAGAAAGACTGCACCAGAAAAATTAAAAACAGTTTTGCGACATCCCATAGATAAAAGGGAGGAAAATAGGGAATGATACTGTATTATTCATTGAGCGGAAACACAAAAATGTATGCGGATATATTGTCGGTTTTGACAAATGAGCCGATTTATCCGATTATTGAGAAGACCCCAAGAAGCGGAACACTAGGCAAGGCACGAGGGATTGTAGAATCTATTTTAAATTTATCTGTGCCAATTGAGCCAATTAATGTTGACCAAACAGGGCGTGCCATATATATTTGTGCACCGATCTGGGCGGGTAACATTGCACCAGCTGTTAGAACGTATATCAAGAACACAAACTTGCAAGGCAAAAAAATAAATTTGATTTTGACTTGCAGCGAGATAATCAATCAAGAGTCATACAGGAAAAAGGCAGAGGAAATAATTATTTTAGCCAGATGTACACCGGGGTTTGTTCATAGTTTTGTTTGTGACAAACGGTTTCAACCAGAGCCGGATGTTGTGCGTAAACATCTAAAGAAACTTGTTTTGAACGTAGATGAGACGTTCTAAAATTTATTAAATTAGAATTGGAAGAACAGTATGTTAGATAAAAAAATTGCAGTTTTAACTTTAGGTTGCAAAGTAAATTCCTATGATACGGAAGCGATGCTTGAGCTTTTTTTGGAAAAGCAATATGTAGTGGTCGAATTTGATGAAATTGCCGACATATATTTAGTGAATACTTGTACGGTTACAAATTTGGGCGATAAAAAATCAAGGCAGATGCTTAGGCGGGCAAAAAAGCAAAACCCAGATGCGATTGTCGTTGCTGCCGGTTGTTATGCACAAGTGAAGCCCGAAGAAGTTGCTAAAATTCCTGAAGTAGACTTGGTGATTGGCACCAAGGACAGAGCAAGCATTGTCGTTGAAGTCGAAAGTTTCGTTAAAGAAAAAACTGAAAAAAATAAAGTTACGAATATCATGACGGAGCGAGTATTTGAGCCGCTCACCGTAAAAAGTTTGAGCAACCGAACCAGAGCGTATTTGAAAATACAAGAGGGTTGTAACCAATTTTGTTCTTACTGCATTATTCCCTACGCAAGAGGCCCCATTCGTTCCAGAAAAGAAAATGATGTGACTGCGGAAGTAAAAATACTTGCAGAAAATGGTCACAAAGAAGTTGTACTGGCGGGTATACACGTGGCTTCCTATGGTAAAGATTTAGGCGATACAAGCTTGCTTGATGTAATAAAAAAAGTGCATGAGATAGATGGCGTTGAACGAATCAGATTTAGTTCGGTTGAACCAAGGGTTGTCACGGAAGATTTTTTAAACGAAATTGTAAAATTGCCAAAGGTATGTAACCATTTTCACTTGTCTCTTCAAAGTGGTTCGGATAAAACGCTGAAATCCATGAATAGAAAATACACCACTGACGAATATAGGCAAGCCGTTAGAATGCTTAGAGAAACGATCAGCGGCGTTTCAATCACCACGGATATAATCGTGGGGTTCCCAGGTGAATCGGACGAGGATTTTAGTGAGTCTTTTGAATTTGTCAAGGAGATGAACTTTGCAAAGATTCATGTTTTCCCGTATTCGCCAAAAGATAACACGCCAGCCGCAAAGTTTGATAACCAAGTGGCACAAAATATTAAAACAAACCGCAGCAAGCAAATGATTGAACTTGGAAATGGTATGACCAATAATTTTTTAGATAAGCATTTAAATGCCAAATTGCGTGTCTTGTTTGAAGAGCAAGTGTCCGAAAACAAATATGTAGGGCATACGACCAATTACATTCGTGTGGAAGCAAATTCAAATGAAAACTTAATTAATACAATTTGTGAAACGCAAGCACAAAGTGTGGATTTAAAAAATGAAACAATTATTGCAACAGTTTGTTAATTATTTTAAATTTGAATTGCAAATTCTATGATTTTATATTATTATGTATTATAAGTGCAGCTATCAAACGAATAGTTATATAGGGGTGTGATAATATGCGAGAAGGAAATTTTTCTGAGACACAGCGATTTACGAACTTTGAGAAATTGACAAAAAACGAAGCAAGGGAAATACTGATGGGCGTGTACGCCGCTCTTAAAGAAAAGGGATATAATCCCGTAAGTCAAATCGTCGGATATATGTTATCAGGAGATCCAACTTACATTACCAGTCACATGGGTGCCAGGAGCTTAATCAGTAAGCTCGAAAGAGATGAGCTTCTTGAGGAAATTGTTAATTTTTACTTGAACAAAAACCTAGACCGTGACCTTGATAACAGTTCGGATAAACTTGGCAAACGATAATATGCGAATTTTGGGAATTGACTATGGAGATAAAAATATTGGCGTTGCCATCTGCGACCCATTAATGCTTACGGCTCAAAGCTTAGAAGTGATTAGGCGAAGCGATGAACGAAACATAAAACCGTGCATAGCTCGAATTGCCGAAATTGTTGAGCAATATGACGTTAAGATAATCGTGCTTGGTTACCCAAAAAACATGGACAACTCGGAAGGTTTTCGATGTGAAAAGACACTTGAGTTTAAAGAACGATTGGTACGTCGGTTTCAAAACATGAGAATACCTGTTGAACTTTGGGACGAGCGGCTTAGTACGATGGGTGCAGACAGAAGCCTTACGCATCTATCAAAAGATAAGAGAGATTCGGTCATTGATAAAATGGCGGCAGTATTTATTTTACAGGGCTACCTAGATAAATACAATGCCGAAAAAAATACTGCAATTGCTACGAATAATGAACAAAGAAACAAACATACTATAAAATTAAAGAGGTGTAATATGTCCGAGATAAATGGTGTTCCAGAAATTGATGATTTACCTGAATTCGAAGATTTAGAAGAAGCGTATGAAACAGTTGTACTGACTGATGATAACGGCGATGATGTTGAATTTACAATTATAGATGCAGTAAAAGAAAATGAAGTTACTTATTTACTTATGATTGAGAGCGAAAACTTTGATGACGAGTCTGCAGAAGCGTCAATATTTAAAGAAGTTGCTCAAGACGGCGAAGATTCAGTTTATGAACTTGTTGAAGAAGATGAAGAATTTGAAAGAGTCGCTGCTTTGTTTCAGAGCGAAAATGACGAATACGAACTGGAGCTTTAATTTGAACTAAATTTTCTGCATCCCGTCTAGGGGTGCTTTTTCCGTATTAGGAAAAAAACTAACAATAACTATTAATTTTTATGCGGAGGTGCATTTTTTGGCTACAAAAAAACCGAAATTAAGAGTCTATTCTCTTGGCGGTCTTCACGAAATTGGAAAAAACATTACTTGCTTTGAATACGATAATGATATAATTATCGTCGATTGTGGTGTGGCTTTTCCAGAAGACGATATGCTAGGAATCGACTTGGTAATCCCAGATTTTTCTTATCTGGTTAAAAACAAAGATCGTGTTAAAGGAGTATTTTTAACACACGGACACGAGGATCACATTGGAGCGATTCCATATTTTTTACGTGCTCTCGATGTACCAATTTACGGAACAAAATTGACACTAGGACTTGTAGGCAACAAGCTGAAAGAACATGAGATGGTTGCCGATTTGCGTTGTGCTATTCAGGGTGAAACCGTTACTTGCGGAAAATTTAAAGTTGAGTTTATTAGAACAACCCACTCAATTGCAGATGCCGTTGCTTTTGCGATTTTCACACCGATTGGAACAATCGTACATTCGGGTGACTTTAAGGTTGACTACACGCCAATTCAGGGCGAGACCATTGACCTTCAAAGATTTGGAGCTCTTGGCAAAGAGGGCGTTCTGCTGTTCTTATGCGAAAGCACAAATGTTGAACAAAAAGGCTATACCATGTCCGAAAAGACAGTGGGTATCATTTTCGAAAAAATATTTGAAGACAGTGAAAAATCCAGAATCATGGTTGCAACATTTTCTTCCAACATACACAGAATTCAGCAAATTATCAATTCCGCTGTGAAGCATAAGAGAAAAGTTGCCGTTATGGGTAGAAGCATGTTAAACGCTGTTAGAACTTCCAATGAGCTTGGCTATTTGGATATTCCGCCAAACACTTTGATTGAAGTTTCAGAAATGAAAAACTATCACGACTCAAAACTTGTCATCGTCATGACTGGCAGCCAAGGCGAGCCGATGTCTGCCTTATCTCGAATGGCGGCATCTGACCACAGGCAAGTAGAAATTAGGCCAGGGGACAAAATTATCATTAGTGCATCACCAATCCCTGGAAACGAAAAGACAATCTCAAAAGTAATTAATGAACTTATGAAAAAAGGTGCCGACGTGTTATACGAAGGGCTTATGGAAGTCCATGTATCGGGACACGCAAAGCAAGAAGAAATTAAGTTGTTACACGCACTCGTAAAACCGAAATATTTAATGCCGATACACGGTGAATATAGACACTTGCACCAACATAAAAACTTGGCAATTCAACTGGGAATGAACAAAGAAAATATTTTCTTAATGAACATTGGTGAAGTGCTTGAAATTACAAATGATGGAGCAAAAATAAATGGTGCGGTATCAGCCGGTCAAGTTTTAGTTGATGGGCTTGGCGTGGGCGATGTTGGAAACAGTGTGTTGCGTGACAGAAGGCTTCTATCACAGGACGGTTTGATTATTGTTGCGTTGAGTGTTGAAAAAGATTCGGGAATGATTGTTTCGGGACCAACCATTTATTCACGTGGATTTGTTTTCGTTCGTGAATCTGAAAACCTCATGGAAGAAGCCAGAAACGTAGTTGTTAAAGTGCTTGATAAGTTTGAAATGCTTCATGCGGGTGAATGGAATCAAGCCAAAGGCTCAATCAAAGATACACTTAGAGAGTTTGTTTGGCAAAGAACGAAACGAAATCCTATGATTTTGCCGATTATTATGGAAGTATAACAAATTTTTTTGGGGGTTGTAAATGGACGACATTTTAAGGGCTGCCCGTGAACTAAATGATTCAATAAAAAGCAGCGTTGCGTTTGAAAATTACCGAGTCGCTCGTGAGAAAATTGAACATGATTCCGAAATACTTGAGAACATTAAATTTTTTAATAT
>JAVBKL010000223.1:0-12807 GCA_031554055.1 Eubacteriales bacterium
ACACTAAAGTATAATGTAACAACAGGAGTATTGGAAATTGATGGTCTTGATTTTGGAGGAGATGAAAATTTCGTATTGGATTTATCTAAAATTAGTATTAGCCAAATGTCAGTTTTCAAAACTAGCTCAACGTATACATCTGAAACTGCATTATTCTATGATTATGGAAATGGAAAATTTGAAGTGGATCTTACGCCAACAGAAAAGTTCAATATAAATCTCATAGTGATGAATGCGTATGATTCG
Organism: Eubacteriales bacterium; assembly: GCA_031554055.1. GTDB lineage: Bacteria > Bacillota > Clostridia > Lachnospirales > JAVBKL01 > JAVBKL01. The sequence continues at coordinate 247 of JAVBKL010000223.1, forward strand.
ATTGATAATCCGTTGCCAATGGCTGTTATTGCAGGAGAAGGCACACTATCCAGTGACATATCAGGTAAGTCTGCCACTGAATATTTGCCAAACTTGATACTTGAAGGCTTTGCAGATGAACCAGTGGTAACTTTAAACAGTGTTTCGAATTTAGAGTATGATGCTCCTGGCGGAACAGAATATTCAGATGATTATGGAATAAGTTGGAAAACAGTCGAAGGGCCTATTAAAATTTTGGGTGATGCGAACTATTGGTTTAGGGTAAGTGCAAGAAATGATACGCCAGCGGGTAGAGTTTTTAAAGCTGAAGTTTGGAAATTTTCGGATTTAACAGAGATTCTTCCGGACCTTGGACTCAAAGCTAGTTCAGAAGCAGGGAAAACAGAGCTAGTTATAGGTGGTTGTTCGGTTGAAGTTAAAAACGCAATTCAATATTCATATGATGGTGTTACTTGGATTTATTTGCCTAGTGAGAGTTTGGTTTTTGAAGCTGTGGCAGACGTGACTAAGATTTTCATTCGCTACATTGTTTTGGGCGAAACCCCAATATTATATTCTAGCGAGTTGTCAGTGTATGATTTTCAAATTGGCAAAGAAGAAGTAATTGTACCAGAAGTATAATAAAACATAAAAAGTGCTAACTGCACTTTTTTGTTTTTTAAAGGAGGCAAATATGAACAAATTTGAAGATTTATGCAACATAATGAATACCCTGCTCTCCGAAAATGGTTGCTCATGGGACAGGGAACAAACCCATCGTAGTCTTAGAGATGGATTGCTTGAAGAAGCGTATGAAGCCTGTGATGCCATTGACAACAACGATATGGATAACTTGCGAGAAGAACTTGGGGACTTGCTGATGCTTGTTGCTTTTCATGGGAAGATTGCCGAAAAGGAAAACGAGTTCACCATTTCGGAAATTATAGATGGCATTTGTAAAAAAATGATTAGCCGTCATCCACACATCTTTAATGATGAAATTTCACAGACAAAGATGTCACCTGATGAGACACTTGTTAATTGGGAAAAACTCAAGAGCGTTGAAAAAGGTTATGAGAGTATTACCGACAGTTTAAGAGCTGTACCACGAGCATTTCCAAGCCCCATGCGAGCACAAAAAGTACAGAAACGATCAGAGAAATCTGGTGACTTACTCGGCACATTTGACGAGAATATAATCGAGCTTGAAAACGCAATAAAAGTGCTTAAAAGTAGCCAAAAAGCTAGTGAAGAGCAAAAAATGGAAATCATAGGCGAAGTTCTTTGGAAAACTGTGAATATTTCGAGAAATTTAAAAATAAATGCCGATTTTGCCTTGACAAATGCGGTAGAAACGTTTATAAATAGATTTGAAGACATTGAAAAGCTTGATAAATAAAGGTTTGTTGGGTTTTGTCAGACTAAAAAAACAGTTGATTGGATTTTAAGGAGGAGTATTACGTGAACAAAAATGAATTAGTTGCAGCTATCGCTGCTAAAGCAGAACTTAGCAAGAAGGATTCAGAAAAGGCGTTAAAAGCTTTTGAAGAGGCAGTAACAGAAGAGCTCAAAAAAGGTGGCAAAGTTCAGTTAGTTGGCTTTGGAACATTTGATGTGGCTGAACGTGCAGCAAGAGAAGGCAGAAATCCTTTAACAGGAGCTACTATGCAAATCCCAGCTTCAAGAGCACCTCGTTTTAAAGTAGGCAAAGCCCTCAAAGATTCTGTAAACGAATAGTGGTGTAATTTCAAAATGCGGTTAGATAAATACTTAAAGGTTTCACGAATCATTAAAAGGCGAACAGTTGCGAATGACGCTTGTGACGCTGGACGTGTGACAATAAACGGTAAGGTTGCCAAGGCTTCTGTTGAAGTCAAAATTGGTGACGTTATAGAGATTAGGTTTGGCAATAGTCTTACTAAAGCCGAAATAACTTCGATTAAAGAGCAAGTCCGAAAAGAAGAAGCAGGGTCTATGTATCAAATTTTAACTTAATGTACTTATATCAAACACCCTCTGAACAGGAGGGTGTTTTTAGAAGAGGCGGTAACATGGATTTTCTTTCCAATTTTTCTTTCTCTAAATTTCCATTAACATTTGAGGACGTTGCTTACGCCGCTCTATTGGCATTCTTTTTTACTTGGTTAATACTCTCAGTTTCGAAAGCGTTTAAGCTAGTAATTTCTCAACCTACAGAGTTTGAGTATAACCCAAGTGATTTGAATAAGCTCTTAAAAAAATGTTATGTGCTGTTTCCAAAAGAGATGGTTTTATTTAAGGGAGAGACTTACAAACGGGGAATGACCGTTAGAATTACTACTACACAGAAAAAGATTTTTGAAGGGCGACTGATTGGTGGAAACAACGACAACATGATTTGTTTATTGACAAATAAAAATCTGGTTGCTCAAGAAATTGAAAATATACAAGAAATTGTAGTCTTATAAAAAAATTGGGCGGCTTGCTATCGTGAGCCGCTTATTGTTTATTAGGGGGTAGCAATGGAGAAGGTAATATTAACTGGTGAAAATTTAACGATTGCCGATGTTGTTTTGGTCGCAAGAAAAAATATGTTTGTCGAGCTTTCGGACGAGGCACTTGAGAAAGTGAAACGTTCAAGTGATTATGTTGATAAACTGGTTTTGGAAGAACGAGTTGTGTATGGCATTACCACAGGCTTTGGAAAGTTTAGCGATATTTCAATTTCAAAGGATGACGCCAAAACTTTGCAACGGAATTTAATCATTAGCCATGCTTGCGGCGTTGGAGAATTTTTGCCGCAAGAGGTTTCAAGGGCAATTATGCTTTTGCGTGCGAATGCTTTGGCAAAGGGTTATTCGGGGATTAAACCAGCAACTCTTTTAACCTTGATAGAAATGATCAACAGGGGTGTCCACCCAGCCATCCCAGAAAAAGGCTCGCTTGGTGCCAGTGGTGACTTGGCACCGCTTTCGCACATGGTTCTGCCGTTGATTGGTGAGGGCGAAGCTTTTTATATGGGCGAATTGCTAACAGGCAAGGAAGCGATGCAAAGAGCGGGTATTACGCCTGTTGAGCTTACTTCCAAAGAGGGCTTGGCTCTCATTAATGGCACGCAGGTTATGACAGCCATAGGGCTGTTGACCGCTTATGATGCGATGAACTTGTGGAAAATCTCTGACATCGCCGCAAGTCTTACCATGGAAGCGTTAAACGGTATCACAGATCCATTTATGCCGGAACTGCATGAGGTTCGTCCGCACATAGGCCAACTCATGACAGCCAGAAACCTACTTAGGATACTCAAGGGCAGTGAACGTACCACCCGTCAGGGCGAAATTCGTGTGCAAGATGCCTATGTGCTTCGCTGTGCTCCACAAATACATGGGGCGAGCAAAGACGCCATTCAATATGTTTTGGATAAAGTTCAGATTGAGATCAATTCTGTGACGGACAACCCAATCATTTTTGTTGACCTTGACATTGCGGTTTCTGGCGGAAACTTCCACGGACAACCAATGGCACTGCCATTTGACTTTTTGGGGATTGCTGTTGCGGAACTTTGCAATGTTTCAGAGAGAAGAATTGAGCGATTGGTAAACTCGAACCTCGGCGGACTCCCTCCGTTTTTGGCGGAGAAGGGCGGATTAAATTCTGGGTTTATGATTGCACAGTATGCGGCGGCGGCACTTGTTTCGGAAAACAAAGTGTTGGCACACCCAGCTAGCGTTGATTCGATTCCATCCTCTGCAAACCAAGAAGACCATGTGAGCATGGGTACGATTGCTGCTAGAAAAGCACGAGAGATTTATTTTAATGCAAGTCGGGTTTTGGCAATCGAACTTTTTGCGGCGGCACAGGGAATTGATATTCAGAAAAAAGACGCAGGCAAGAAGCTTGGTGTGGGAACAACTGCTGCTTATGAGTGCATCAGGGAAATGATTCCTGTTTTGCATGAAGACACGGTTATGTATCCACACATTAACAACGCGGCAAAATTGATTGAGGACAACGCTGTTTTAAATGCAGTTGAACTTGCGATAGGAAGTTTAGAATAGAATTTGGGAGTTGCTCATTGGCAGCTCCTTTTTTGTCGTAAAAAATCACTTCGTAAGCCTCCTTAAAGTTACAAATCTTGCAAGTTAAATTATTTATAATACTTGCGAGGAGTGATGGTATGGGAGAAATACTAAAGAGAATTTCGGCTAGGGATATAACGTTTTTAATCATTGGGTTCATCGGTCTTTTTGTCGGAAGGTTTGTGTTGTTTGCTTTTGCAAGCCCGTTAGCACTTGCCTATGCGTCAAGCTTTGTGGGAATGCGATACTTTGTTGTTGCGGGTTTTGTGCTATTGGGTGTTGCCAGTAAGCTTGAAGGGCTTTTTTTGGTCAAGTACATAGTAGCTTTTGTGATTCTATCTGTTCTTAAAAATGGATTTAAAAATAAATCAAATTTGGTACAAGCTGTTTTCGTCGGAATCTCTGTTTTAGTTTCGGGGTTGTTTATGGCGGTGCTTAAAGATATGAGCCTTTATTTTACGATTGCCGCTATTGTGGAGGCTGTTTTTTCTACATTGATTACCTTGGTTATGCAAAAGTCTGGGAAAGTGCTTGCGGAGAGTTATCGCCCACGTTCGCTTGACGCAGAAGAGCTGATTAGTATATCGCTTTTATTTATGGCGGTCATTGTGGCTTGTTCTGATTTGCAAATAGGAGTTGTACAGCTTAGTTGGATTTTTATGACGCTGATTCTGCTGATAACCGCTTATCATGGTGGCGGGGCATTTGCGGCGGCAATGGGCACTTTATTTTCCGTAGGGCTTGGATTGTTTGGAAGTTTGGAATATGGTGTTGCGGCGATTTTAGGAATGGCGTCGATTGCAAGCGGAATTTTTCGTGCGAGGGGGAAATTTGCAACTGCACTAGGGTTTATAACAGGCTTTAGTGTTTCGGCTTTGTATGTGGACAAGCTTTTAATTAATGGGGAAATTTATAGTTCGATGGTTCTTGCGGCTGTGGTTTTTCTTGTTTTGCCAAAACATTTTTATTTTAATATAAACACACTTGCCCAGAATGATATATATTCGAGCGACGAATATTTAGAACGTGCCAAGACGGTTCTTGGGCAGCGGCTCTATAGTTTTTCAGGATCGTTTGAAAAACTCTCAAGAACCTTTAATGAATTGTCTGTACATAAGAGTTCGCTTAATAAAAATGATATAAATATGTTAATCGATGATGTTGCTGCAAAGGCCTGCAACAATTGCAAACGAAACAGCGTGTGCTGGCAAAGTAATTTCTATGATACATACCAAACGGTGTTTAGCATTTTAAGTGCTTGCGAAAAGAAAAGCAGAATTGATGTAACGGATATTCCCGAGGGCTTTCGCAAGAGCTGCACGAATGTATCGTGGTTTGCGGAGGTAACAAACAGGCTGTTTGAGATTTATAAAATCAATATGGCGTGGCAAAACAGGATTGTTGAAAGTAGGGCGTTGATTTCTGAACAGCTGGGCGGGGTTTCCAAGTTAATACAATCGCTTGCGGGTGAACTTGACTTGTATATGAACTTTAAAGTTGATTTGGAAGAGAGTATTAGAGAAGAACTTGCTCGTAATAAAATTGATGTAGCGAACATTATTGTTTTGGAGGATAAACACGGAAAATACGAAGTGAGTATCATGCAAAAAAAATGTATCGGGCGTGGATGTTCAAAAGAGATTATAAAAGTTGTATCACGGCTTCTTAATAAAAAAATGCGGATAGAAGATACGGAGTGCGGATTTGGGAAAGAGAGTTGTAGGCTACGGATTGTTGAGGAACAGAAATATAAAATCACAAGCGGCGTGGCAAGAATGGCTAAAAGCGGAAGCAAAGAATCCGGCGACAATTATTCTTGCATGGAACTTAAAAACGGCGAGGTGTTGCTTGCACTTTCGGACGGAATGGGTTCTGGCAGGAGAGCAAACGAAGAGAGTGCTGCGGCGGTTGATTTGCTCGAAGATTTTATTGAATCGGGATTTGAGAAAGACATGGCAATTAAGATGATCAACTCGGTTTTGGTGTTAAAGAGCGATGACGAAAGTTTTTCTACACTTGATATTTGTTCAATTGATTTAAATACAGGGCTTGCGGAGTTTATAAAAATTGGTGCGGCATCAACTTATATTTTGAGGGACGGTGCAGTGTCGGTTATAAAATCTTCAAGCTTGCCAATCGGCATGTTAAATACCGTTGACCTAGAAGTTTCTAGCAAGCAACTAAGAAGCGGGGACATTTTGGTCATGGTTACGGACGGATTAACCGACTTTGAACTAAGCCGAGATTTTATTGCTGATGGGCTCCGTGCAGTTAAACACCGAAACCCACAGGAGGTTGCGGATTTCTTATTGACAGAAGCGATAAAAAAATGCGAAGGCAAGCTTCGGGACGACATGACGGTTCTTACCGCAAGAATTTGGCAAAAGAGCTGATGTTTAATCTTTAAATATCCAGTCCATAATTCTTGTAAAGAGTAAGGAGTGGAGAATGTGGGTAGACAACAAGTTGATTTGGCAGAAGAAGCAGAAAGAATTGTATCAAGAAAGCTTGCGTTAATTTTGGCGGAAGAGGAAATTGAGAGTAAACCAGAAGTAAAAAAATTGATTGAGACAGTGAAAATATGCGAAGCACAAAAAAACAAGAAGCACGACAGAACTGACGTACTTCTTGTTATGATCATGGCAGCAAGCAGTTTTTTATTGCCGCTTGCGATTTCACTGTATTTGAAATCCGTTTGAATTACAGTTCCGCCAAGTATTGCGAAGCGGAGTAGGCAGCGATTGCCCCATCTGCCGCCGCTGTAACGATTTGGCGAAGAGGGGTGTTCCTAATATCCCCAGCGGCGAAAACACCTTTGATGGAAGTCATCAAACGTTCGTCTGTTATGATGTAGCCTTGTTCGTCTAGTTTTAGAATGTCTTTTGCGAGCTGGTTATTGGGTGTGATTCCGACGGCAACAAAAACTCCATCGACATCGAGCTTACGCTGGTTGGTTAAATCGGCGTTTTGTACGGACAGTGCTGTAACAAATTCCGAACCTTGAATTTCAACTGGCACGGCATTTAAAACAAGTTCAATGTTTTTTATTTCGTGAAGTTTGGTTACTAGACTTTTATCAGCCCGAAACGCATCACGCCTATGCACCAAGTATACTTTTTCGCAAAGCCTTGAAAGAAAAATTGCATCTTCAACAGCCGTGTTTCCACCGCCTACTACAGCGGTGGTTTTTTTTCGGTAAAAAGCACCGTCGCAAGTGGCACAATAAGAAACCCCTCGTCCAGCAAGTTCTTGCTCGCCTGATACATTTAAGTTTCTTGGTTTGGCACCAGTTGCAATGATGATAGCTTTTGCAGAAAAATCGCCAGCGGTTGTCTTAACGGTTTTCAACTCTTGGTCGAGTATGAGTTCGGTAATTTCTGCGTTTATAATGGTCGAACCAAATTTTTTTGCGTGTTGATGGAACTTATCCATTAAGTCAGGGCCAGACACTTCTAAAAACCCTGGGTAGTTTTCGATTTCGAAAGTGGTTGCAGTTTGTCCGCCAACAAAAAGCTTTTCGATTACAAGAGAGTTAAGCCCCGCTCGTTGTGCATACATGGATGCGGTTAGGCCAGCCGCACCAGCACCGGCAATTATAATATCATAAACCATACATATTCCTCCTAATAAGTCTATCCTATTCAGTATATCACAAAAACTAAATGTTAGACAAAAAAATAAAAATTTGTCAGAGGGGTTGACAGGAACGAATATTCGATTTATAATCAGAATAATTCGTAGTTATGTAATAGTGTATAAAAAATAATGTGCTATTTACGGATTAAAGAAGCGAAAATTACAACGAACACGAGCTGTCGTGAATAAAACACATAAAATCGTAAATTGGGAGGATAACAAATGATTTTTGAAAGTATAAAAGGTTATAAAAATTCTGGCTATGACAACACAGGTTCGCTAAACTCGGGCGATGGAAATTCGGGGGACTACAACCAAGGCTCATATAACTCGGGGCATAAAAATTTTGGGGATTATAATTCAGGTGATTTTAATTTTGGTAAGTTCAATTCGGGGGATTTTAACTCTATTGACTATTCGAGCGGAGTTTTTTGCACAGAAGAGCCAGAGGTTTATTTTTTTAATAAGCCATCAGGAATAAAACTTTCGGAATGGCGTAAGAGCCAAGCTTTTTTAATTCTCAGCCGAGTAAGAACAACAAAATGGATTCCACGAACAAATATGTCGCTTAGCGAGCGACTGAAATATTCTTTGGAGTATAAAAAAAATGGGGGATACTTAAAAAATATTCCGTTTAGAGAAGGCTGTTTGCAATTATGGAACGAGCTTACTACGGATGAAAAAGTAGTGTTGTTATCACTTCCAAATTTTGATGCAAGCGTGTTTAAAGAGCTGACGGGCATAGAAATTTAATAGAAGTTTAATAAAAGTGTAGCAGTAGGAATCGAAATATTATTTTAATTTAAAAACATTGGATTTTTTCAAAGCTTATGCCGATAATTAATTATAATAATATGTTTTGATTTGGAGGAAATACATAATGTTGAAATCTAAATTTTTTAGAAAAATAGCGATTGCTTTGGCTTTTACATTTTTGGTGAATGCTTTTGCGGTGAACGCAACTGTGAAGATATATGCGGCAGATGATGGTGCAACACCGTTGGTTCCCAATATGGGAATGAAAGCAATCACGCAATCCAATACGCTTATTCCTTTGTTTTTGGATAAACAGGTTGGTCTTGGCGACCAAGTTTTTATGTCCTGGGAAATGCCTAAGGACTCAACGAGCGGCGAGTATCAGCTTCAATATTATATTGACGATGGTAAACAAGTTACTTTGTCTGTCAATCGAACAGGACAAGAAGCGATTACAGTTAATTATGATTTAAAAGTTTACAGAAACTCGACGTTTTCGTCTCTGTCAGCAGCGGAACAAAAAAGTGCAGGTTTTTCTGTGTATAGGCATATAGAAGGCAAGTATATTTCGCTTGAAAAGACTCTTGCCGAGTTTAACAAGTTGCTTGGCGATGGATTTTCTGTAAACAGCGAGATATTGCCACAGTTTACACTGAAACCCGATGCTGGTTTTTCATTCTTATTTGATAACGTGACTGTGTTTTTAAGATGGGACAAGGAGCATAACAGTTTTTACTTCTCAACAAATAAGATTCAACAGGGTAGAGTGTATGAATTTAACCTTGGCAGTAAATCGTCTTCTCTTGGTGGTTCCCCTATGCTTTATGACACCACAAGAAAAGTGTTTACAGGTATTCCATCTAGTAAATTTGTAGCAACACCTATCTATAGAACGTCTCAAGGCGTAGATCGCGATGCCAGATATATACTTGACAATGATTTACCGAATAAAGAAGACAAAACACCAGCACACGAAAAGCTCGGTATTAAAATACAATTTGACACACCAAAAACATGGAACGATGCAACCAAGAAGTATGATAAATCTGATGGCGACACAGTTATGCCACTTACGATTGCTATGTCACACTTAAATGATTCAAACCTTGAAATGCAAATTAACATTGATGATATTAACAAAGCGAATCCAAAACTAGACACCACTGCAAGTAATGATAACTTTTCGATACCCGATGGTATTTCAAAGTCAAGCCTCGGCATTACCTTTACTATGTTTGGCAAGAGTAATGCAGGACTTGCACCAGGACTTGTATTTGATACGGTGCTCACACCTGAGAGTACAAACAGTTTGTTTACCAGAAACACAACGATTGAATGGGGTAAAGTTTATACATTCATGAAGTATGAAGTAATCGTTAAAAATAATAAATATTATATTCAAGTAACACCTTATAAGGGTTATAGCGGTGAGTATGCACTACAAGCGGGTCCAAGTTCTACAATGGATTTGTCTTTAACAATGAACTATTCGCATACGAACGACCCAGCAGGCACAGCCACATTATTAATGCCGCTTTCTGTAAACTCCGAGAATAAATTGTTAAGGTACTATCAAATTATTTTTAGCCGTTTAGAGGGTGGCTCCAAAATATTATCGCAAATTCTTAAGTATAAAGCTGGTGTAGCAGACCCTACGATTACTGTCCCCACTTTCTTTGAGGTAGATCGTTTTGAGCTTACCCCAAAGGCCGGTGATGTTACAGGCAAACAAGGTGTTTTAAAACTTGATTTGGCATGGGATTTGGGGCAGTATGAAATCGTGGATAAAATTGTTACTTTAAGCACTGGCAAAGCGGTTGTTACGTATGATTTGTCAAAGTCCTTATTACCGAATACCCTTACTGTAGCACCGGTAAAATTTTCAGCCGTGACGGTGGAAATTACAAACCCTGGCAACACATCGGGCAGTGCGATGGCGGCGTATAGTTACGTTGATGAAAGTGGAAATACAATAAAAACGAGTCCGGTGAGTCTTCAAGTAATTGTTGACCCACAAACAGACCAGACACATTATGTTGCCAGAACTTCCATAGTGGTTCAAGCGGAACACAAAGAAAATAGATTGGCTTCCAAGCCGTTTTTGTACCCAAATATTTATTACATTAACATGAAGCCGGTATTATTAAATGGTGTGGTAATCGCACCGGGTTCAACAAGTTTTGACAACATCAGCCTTAGCGATATTACGCCACCGGAAGTTCCGGCACCACAAAATGTTGCGATAGGTGCAATTACAACAACAAGCATTGAAAAAGGTGCGGCAAAAGACGAAGTCAGTTTCAACATTAATTGGTCAATGCCAAGTGAAAAATTGAGAGCGTATGTAAATTCGTTTTCATACGCACCAGAAAATGCATGGATTTCCACAGACATATACATTGCACAGTCAGAGGAAGCGTATAAAGACGATGGCGAAAATTCTGATTCTGCTTTTTACAATGAAAATTTATTCCGAAGATGGTTTGCTCTATCCACACAGTTTAATGCTGACTTTGGTAGTGATGGAGTGTTATACGCATCAAAAATTACATCGGATACGGCAATAATGACACCACTGCTGCCAGACCAGACCGAACATAAAGACGCACGTGAGGCACTTAGAGCTGGTGAAATTGTTGGTATTGAGGTTCCGATGACAAAAGACAAGATAAATGCCATGATTTTATCGGGTTCGGCAGTGAATGTAAGTCATAAAATTGACGGATTGGATAAGAACCAAAAATACTATGTATATGTGGATATAGTTGTGAGTTATCTTGATGAAAACGGTGACTTAGTGTATTATACCGATGAAAATATGAACAGTGTACCGTTTGTGAAAGGGTCGAGGGTTTCAAGTCTTTTGGCTTTGACAACAAAAGGTGACTTAGAACTTCCAAAACCAGAGGAAAAGATACCATCGTCACCGAATTTAACGGTAGATAAATCAAGCATCAAGTCAGACAGATTGACGCTGAATTGGGATAAAATTGACCCGGCAACAGGTGAGGTCATCGAGTATCAACTCATTAGACTTCACGACACACCAATGGAAAACAAATATCTTGATTATCGGGTTGATTTTCCTGTTGTTTGGAACTCGCATCTTGCAGGGATAGAAAAAAAGGGACTAGAAACGGATTCATCTGCTGTAAAAATATATGATGGTGCGAAATTTATTTCAATGGGTGCGCTAGAGTACGAATACGATAAAAACACACAAGTTGTTAAGTATACAGACCTTACTCTTTCGCCAAACCAGATTTATTTCTTTTATGCAAGAACAGTAAAGAGAGTAGGAAATTCGGTTACTTACTCGGCGTGGGCAAGAGTCACAAGCACCACAAACCCTGTTCAAAGTCCGGGTAGATTGTTGATTGAATCAGCAAGAACAGATTATGACCACGAACGAGAAGTTATGTTTAGCTTTGATGCCCCTGTTTCCGATTTATCACGCCTCGGCGTTGACTTTACCCTTGAGTATCAATTAAAAGAAGAGGGCAAAGACTGGAATGTTCCTGTGAAAATGAACTCGGATACGTTAAGAACTTCGGCAAAAGGCACAGCTACCCAAGGTATTTATAATTTTATGTATAAAATTTCAAGTTTAACACCAGGTACAGGTTATACGCTTCGGGTACGTATGGTTGATAAAAACGGAGATGCTTCTCTGTATACAAACCCTGTTACGTTTAGAACGGACGTAAACCAACAGGAATACGACGATCAGGACGCAGTTGATATTTGGTCGAGATATTTGAATGATGAGCTTCAAAACTTGATGAAAGTTCCGTATTGGCTGATTACTGATACCACTTCACAGCTCGAAGTGGTTTACCGCTCGAATATGTTTAACTCATTGATTACATCAGCAGTTGATTCAATGATTGAACTGCACACCACGAGTGCGAATGAAGCAGTATATTATTTACCTGCGATGTCATTAATTGCTGCGAATGGTTCGTCCAAGGGATTTAAAATCACACATGGAAACATGGATTTTATTATTCCAGCAAGAACAATTGAAACGAACTTAAATTCTGTAGTCACTAAAATTCATGAAAAAGTAAAGAGTGGCTCAATGAAAGACTATTACATCAAGCTTTCGTTTAACTGGCGTGATGTAAATGTT
>JAVBKL010000249.1:0-2592 GCA_031554055.1 Eubacteriales bacterium
TAAAATATTTAAACCAATTTCCTGTACGCAAGTTTGTTTGTACAAACGGTATGTTGCTTGGTAATATGCTTAACGAAATATTTGACTACAAACTGGATCTTTTAACAATAAGCCTTGACGGTTCAAATTCTGAAATAAACGAGGTTATAAGAAAAGGAGCCGTCTTTGATAAAGTAATCAGTAATGCCGAACAAATTATTAAAATGAAACGTAAAAAAGGCTCAGAATACCCATATTTAAGCACCACAACGACAATTATGAAACAAAATATAGATGATTTTCCTAACATTGTGAAATTAGCTGGAGAAATGGGCTTTAACGAATGTAAAGCAGTGTATTTAACCGCTTTTTCAGAAGATCTTTCAGACCAAACGCTACATAATTCTCAAAAAAAGGTTAAAGAAACTTTTGAAAAAGCCATAGAAATTTCAAAACAATACGGAATAAAGCTAAAGCTACCCTTCGCTCAGGGCGAAGACACAGCAGGAAACAAACCCCACAAGGACTGCTTTGTGGCTTGGCGTGATTTTTTTATAAGTTCTGACGGATATATTAGACCCTGTATGTCAACTCCTATAAAACTTTTAAAGATAGACGACTACAACGACTTTTTTGAAATGTGGAATACAAAAGAAATGGTAGAGTTTAGGCAATTGGTAAACACAGAAGATATGCCACAAACCTGTGCAAGATGTTATCAGGCGAGTTATGCAAACTGGAATATGAAACATTCATTTTTACAGCTTGAGGGCGATTTTGCTCCTGAATGGGAAAAGGATAGGAGTTGATAAATATTAAAACTCATATAGACAGCTACATTGACGATTTGAAGAGCTCATTGAGTCTCATAGATACAGCTAATCTACAAAAAATATTAAACTTATTAGATAAAACCAGAAATCTAGGCGGACGAATATTTATAGCTGGAAATGGGGGGAGTTCTGCACTTGCTAACCACTTTGCTTGCGATCTTGGCAAAAATGCCGCAAAAGATGAAAACAATAGATTCCAAATAATATCTGTATGCGACAATATGGGAAGCATAACTGCGTATGGCAATGACGAAGGTTATGAAAATGTATTTTCAGAACAACTTAAAAATTATTTTATCAAAGATAATGATGTTGTGTTCTTAATATCATCGAGCGGTAATTCACCAAATGTTATTAAGGCTGCCAAATATGCTAAAACTAAAAATTCAAAAGTATTGAGTCTTACAGGATTTACTGGCGGAAAGCTTAGAGACTTGTCGGATATTTGTATTTACATCAACAAAAGCCAGTACGAGCCTGTTGAAGATGTGCATGGCGTTGTTCTGCATATCATTGTGTCTTATTTTAAAAAAGAACAATATTAGAGCAAACAGCTAGAAAGGGAGTTGTAAATTAATGTATAGAACTACTCTAATAGTACCGACATATAACAGAAGCAGGAACTTTACAGAAAATTATACTAACTTTTTAAAACAAAAAGATGCAGGTAAAATCAAAATTATTGTTGTAGACGGTTCGACAAAACAAGATGATATAGTCAGGAATCAAAATTTTTGTACAAAATACAATATAGAATATTACTACAAACCAGAGCTTAATATACTTTATACAAAAGTGATATTCGGTGTTTCAAAAGTTACAACAGCTACAGCGAAATGTGTTGATGATGAAGACTTTTACAGTGTTAGTTCTATTTTAGAATGTGTTGATTTTTTGGAAAACAACCCCGACTATGCAAGTGCTACAGGTAATTATAAATATATAGAATATTGGGGCAACAGAGTTTCTGTTCGCGATTGTTATGTGCAAGGAAGTCTTGACTCTGAACCGCTTGCAAGGTTGTTTGAAAGTCTGTTTTTTTACAGAGCACCAATAATTTATAGTGTTATGAGAACAGATGTATTAAAAAAATCTTACACAATTGGATATGAAAATGCAAAACACCTTCTTGAAGCGATAGAGGTAGGTGTTGTAATAGCACAATTGGCAGCAGGCAAAAACAAAAGAATTAGCTCAAACTTCTGCGGCAGAACAAATATTCCTAGTAGTGCAGCTATTTATGATGATATGGTTATGATGTATCACAAAGAGACAAACGGAATCACTGATTACAGTAAGTATGTTAAAGTTTACAAAGACATAATAAATCAAACAATGGCTTGTACAGACAGTGATTTTGAAGAAGTTGTTAATTATATTATACATTTTCATTTGGCTTCAAGCACCTTGTTTGCCTGTGTAGGCAGATTTTTTAAACAAGCTGCCGAAAAATACAGTTTGGATACAAAAGAAAACGACCGCATAAATGAGTTATTAAATATTAAACAACCAACTGATAAAGTATATAACTATTACAATTATCGACTTAGTAAAGATAACCTAGACAAAACAAAAAGGTATGCAATTTATGGCGCTGGAACACTTGGTCATTATCTTTATACACAGATAAAAGAACAGCAAATAGAAAATATCACCTATTTTGCAGATAAAAACAGCGACAATATAACTTCCTTCTGCGGCTTAAAAGTTATAAGTCCAGATGAGATAGATAACAATGATTTTGACTACATTATAATTGCAAACGATATTGTAGAGGATA
>JAVBKL010000087.1:0-4213 GCA_031554055.1 Eubacteriales bacterium
TCGCCGAAACATTAGAAAATGCGGACACAGGGGACTTGAAGTTCAACTTTGAAAACCAGACCATAAGCTTTAGCTTTTATAATGCAACCTTGGATATCGGAGAGATAAAAGCATTTGAAGCCTTGTGCCTTGCCTTGGATGAACAAGCAAGAAAACAGAAATACACAAGCTACAAAGAAAAAGAAACAACAAACGAAAAATACGCTTTCAGATGCTTTCTAGTCAGGCTGGGTTTCATAGGCGACGAGTACAAGGCACACAGAAAAACATTGCTCCAAAACGTATCAGGCAACGGTGCATTCCTGACGGATGAGTCATTACAAAGAGCAATCGAAAAGAAAAAAGCACAGAGGGTTGTGCTGGAACAACAAAATGAATTTGAACAACAACCAGAATTTGAGCAAAAAAACGAACCTGACATCAAGGCATCATAAATAAAAATACAAAATATTTCTTAAAGAGCTTCTGATGAGGCTCTTTTTTGATGCAATCAAGTTAGTGTAACAGTCCATTGAGGGCTTTTGCAGGGTATAAAACAGAATGTACATCTGTATAAGGGCGACCATAGCCTTCCGTGGTTGCCCTTTTCCTATTGCCTACAGAAAATTGCAGGAAGGTTAAATTGGTTTTGGGAGGACAGATTATGAGCGAAAAAAAAGAAATGAGGAATACAACTTGGGGGACACTTACAGTTGTTAGTGAAGCAGATGAGGAACAATACGGCAAATCGATATGGGTGTGCCAGTGCAGTTGTGGAAGAACAAGCCTCGTAAATAGTTATTCTTTACAGAGTGGTAATACAAAAAGCTGTGGACACTGTTATGATAATGTTTACGAAATTTATGAGAATTTTGCAGTTTTGCATGTGAAAAACGGAAGAACGTTTAAAATATCGCTCCAGTCACTCGACAAAGTTAAGGGTTATCAATTCTGTACAGATGTTAAAGGTTATGCAATGACTCGGATAAATGGCAAAACAGTGTATCTGCACAGGATTTTATTAGAACCTAGTGAGAATCAAGTTGTAGATCATATAGATGGTGACATATCAAATTGTAGGATGGAAAATTTAAGAGTTTGCAGTTTTCAAGAAAACGCTTTCAACCAACAAAAACATCCCAATAATACATCAGGGTATAAAGGGGTTGACTTTGATAAGAGACGTAAAAAATACCGTGTTCGTATCAGAACATCTGTAGGTCGATTACATTTGGGATATTTTTTAACAAGCATAGATGCAGCACAAGCATATGACGAGGCGGCTTTAAAATATCATGGTACATTTGCAAGATTGAATTTTCCTGAAAACCAAGATATTCGGTCGGTGCTGTAATATGATGCGGAGATTAGAAAACTACAAACCAAAACATATGGCAGAAGGCTCTCATTATGACAAAGCAAGAGCGGACAGAGCTGTAAATTTTGTTGAAAATTTGACTCATGTAAAAGGGCAATGGGCAGGAGATAAATTCGAATTAATAGACTGGCAGGAGCAGATATTAAGAGATTTATTCGGTATAGTAGTATCTTATGAAAATGGAAAAGTAAAACGCCAGCATAGGCAGTCTTACACCGAGATACCAAAAAAAGCCGGAAAATCTGCTCTGATATCAGCATTGGCACTTTATATGACATGTGCGGATGGCGAGTATGCAGCGGAAACTTATGTGGCGGCGGCAGATAGACAGCAAGCTTCCATTATATTTGACACGAGTGTAATGATGGTGGAAAACTGTCCGGCACTAAAGAAAAGAATAAAACCAATACTTTCACAAAAAAGACTTGTGTACAAACCTACAAACAGCATATACACGGCGGTTAGTTCCGAAACTTACAGTAAAAACGGATTAAATATTTCATGTTTGATAATTGATGAGTTAATGGCACAAAAGGACAGAGGTCTTTGGAATGTAATGACTCATGGCAGCTCCGATGCAAGGCAAGAACCGTTGTTCTTTTATATCACAACAGCCGGATTTGACAGACATTCTATCTGTTACGAACAACATGAAAAAGCAAAGGGAATTTTGTCAGGTCAAAGAATAGACCCTGCTTACTACCCAACAATATTTGCGGCAGACGATGGAATGGACTGGAGAGATGAAAAAACATGGGAAAAGGCAAACCCATCACTTGATATAACGGTGGATCGAGAAAAACTGAGAGCGGATTGTATAGAAGCAGAACATAATATTGCCGAGCAAAATCTATTCAGAATGTATCGATTGAATCAATGGGTTGAACAAAATGTCCGTTGGTTAGATATGGGTGAATACGATCAATGTGCTTTTGAATTTGACATAGAGGCATTAAGAGGAAGAAGTTGTTATGCCGGACTGGATTTATCATCAACAACGGATATTACATCCATTGTATTATTGTTCCCACCACTGGATGAAGAGGATAAATATAGGGTAGTGCCTTTTTTCTTTATACCAAGTGAAAACATAGAGAAACGTTCAAAACGTGACCATGTGCCATATAGTGTTTGGCGACAAAAGGGATTATTGCAAGTAAGCGAAGGAAATGTAATAGATTACAGATTGATAGAAAATTTTATGTTGGAATTATCAAGTCGGTTTCAAATCTTGCAATGCGGATATGATGAATGGCAAGCACAGGGAATAGTCAGGACATTGACGGACGAAGGAATAACAATGGTGCCGGTTCGCATGGGGCATAGGAGCTTGCATGAACCGACAACCGAACTTATGCGGCTTGTGTTAAGTAGAAAGATAGCACATAACGGCAATGAAATACTTCGCTGGATGGCTGGGAATTTAGTAGTAAGATTAGATGCAAACGGAAATATCGCACCCGATAAATCGAAAGCCACAGAGAAAATTGATGGTATTGTGGCACTAATTCTTGCATTATCCCGTGCTATGAGATATGAGGGAACAACAGAAAGTATCTATAATTCAGCAGAACGAGAAGGGGGGCTACTGGTATTATGAGTATATTTAATAGGTTTTTCAAATCAAGAGATAAGCCACAAAACAGTTTATTTGGCTCGACAAACAGTTTTTTCTTTGGAAGAACGACCAGCGGCAAAACGGTCAATGAAAGAAGCGCCATGCAAACCGGAGCGGTGTATGCGTGTGTCCGAATATTAGCGGAAACTATAGCCAGCCTGCCTTTGCACACATACAAACACACCGTAAACGGAAAAGAAAAAGCGCTTGACCATAATTTGTATCATATCCTTCATAACGAACCAAACCCTGAGATGACGTCCTTTGTGTTTAGAGAAACACTAATGACTCATCTTTTATTATGGGGAAATGCGTACAGTCAGATAATTCGTGATGGCAGAGGTAAAGTTTTAGCACTGTACCCACTAATGCCGGACAGAATGACGGTAGATAGAGCAGATAACGGTGAGATTTTTTACAGTTACAGAAAAGATAATGGCGAGGTGATTTTAAACAAAGAAGAAGTTCTGCACATACCGGGACTTGGCTTTGATGGAATCATCGGTTATTCGCCGATAGCAATGTCAAGGGATACGATCGGCATGGCAATAGCGGTCAATGAATATGGCGCTAAATTTTTCGCAAACGGGGCAACGCCAAGTGGCGTACTTGAGCATCCGGGAGTCTTGAAAGACCCAAAGAAAATACGTGACAGTTGGAACAACATTTATCAAGGCAGTGGCAATGCTCACAGGGTAGCTGTACTTGAGGACGGCTTGACATTCAAAACAATCAGTATACCGCCGGAAGCAGCACAGTTTTTAGAAACTCGCAAGTTTCAAACAGAAGAAATATGCCGGATATTTAGAGTGCCGCCACATTTAATTGCAAGCCTCGACAAAGCGACATTTAGTAATATCGAACACCAATCCATAGATTTTGTAGTTCATACAATTAGACCGTGGTTGGTGAGAATGGAGCAGTCATTCAATAAATCACTACTAACAAGCAGTGAAAATAAAACACACTTTGTTGAACACACAGTAGAAGCGTTACTTCGAGGCGATTTTTCATCAAGAATGGCAGGATACAGCATCGGTATTCAAAACGGCATCTATAGCGTTAATGATTGTAGAAATTTAGAAAATTTGAATCTTATTTCTGAAGAAGAGGGTGGTAACTTTCATATCATAAACGGAAACATGACTAAGCTTAAAGATGCTGGCATTTTTGCAAATAAAAATAACGCAGGAAAGGAGGAAACTAAAAATGAATTTTTGGAAATGGGTAAGAAATGA
>JAVBKL010000248.1:0-14361 GCA_031554055.1 Eubacteriales bacterium
GCATGGAATCCACCCAGAGCTCATTAAGCTTTTAGGTAAAATGAAGTTTAGAACAAGTTACGGTCAAAATGTTCTTAAACATTCAATTGAAGTTGCTCATTTATGCGGACTGATTGCAGGCGAGCTTGGTGTTGATATAACCCTTGCAAAACGTGCTGGTTTGTTGCATGATATTGGCAAGGCTGTTGACCACGATATGGAAGGCTCTCACGTTTCAATAGGAGCTACTCTATGTAAGAAATACCGTGAGTCAGATTTAGTTGTTAATGCGGTAGAATCACATCACGGCGATGTTGAACCTACTAATATCATATCCGTTTTGGTTCAGGTTGCTGATGCTGTTTCGGCTTCTCGCCCTGGTGCAAGACGTGAAACCCTGGAGTCTTATATTAAGCGTTTACAAAAACTCGAGAGCATTGCGGATACCTTTAAGGGTGTGGAGAAGTCTTTTGCTATCCAAGCGGGTAGAGAGCTTCGCGTTGTAATTATACCGGAAGAGGTAGACGATTCTAATATGACTATTCTGGCAAGAGACATTGCTAAACAAATTGAAAGCGAGTTAGAGTATCCTGGTCAAATTAAAGTGAATTTGATTCGTGAAACTAGAGCTATCGAATATGCAAAATAAAAAAAGCCCACTGGGCTTTTTTTTATTACCTTGAAGGTAACCATAAAAATTCCTTTTTTCGTAAGATATTGAACAAAAGACTTGTGCGTGTTGATTTATCAACAAATCGTCTTTTATTAGCCATTGAAAACTATTTCAATTTTCTTTATACTCATTTTATTGAACAACTGTTGAAAAATCAACTGTTAATTATTAAATTGGGGTGGAAACGATGAAAATATTATTTTTTGGTCGAGGAGTCATTGCAACACAATATGCTTGGGCTTTGGAGCAATCAGGAAACACCGTTGAGTTTTACGTTAGACCGGGTAGGGCTGCTCAGTATGGAGACTCTGTTAAACTTGAATTAAGGGACGCCAGAAAAAACTTCAAAGGGAACGAACTTAAAACGGTATGGAAACACAAGATGATAGAAAATTTTGATGCAACGCATAATTATGACTTAATTGTCGTAAGTATAAACCATGACCAGTTTGCAGAAGCAGCATCTTTTTTATCAACTCGGATAGGGAAAGCAACTTTACTTGTATTTAATAACTTTTGGGTAGAGCCGACTTCTTCGGTTGCAACAATTCCGCTAGAACAAGTGGTGTGGGGTTTTCCAGGCGGCGGCGGTGCCTTTGACAATGGAACTTTGAAAGCGGGATTTTTAAAAATTATTTTTTTTGGCACATTCGGGACAGAACTCGGAAAAAGAGATATAGCCGTTCGAAAACTTTTTCAAGATGCTGGATTTAAAATATCCGAAAAGAAAGATTTTAGGAGTTGGCTGTGGTTTCATTTTATTTTGGACGCTGGATTATTGGCACAGGCACTTGCAGCGGGTAGCACAACAAATTTAATGGCACAGCCAATGCAAATAAAAAATGTTGTGCTAAATGTTAGTGAGATGATTCCGCTCATGAAGGCACGAGGAGCGAAGGTTAGTTTTGCAACGCAGCTCCTTGTAAATCTTCCGGCGGGATTCCTTGGTTTTGTTATTCAAAAGGCGGCTTTTAATGGCGATAGTCTGCCAAAATGGCTGATGGAAATTGGACCAGGAGGTGGGGCAGACTTGATGAGGCAAAGCATTTTTGCCAAAGATGTTTTGGCAGAAGCACATAAGCTTGGCATTTCGTTACCAAGAATGACGGAATTAAAAAAGTATGAGTTTGAAACAAACTAAAAATTTTGTACAAAAAAGCAAAAACCAAACTATCAGATTGTGTTTTTGCTTTTTTGTCGTATTAAATTCTATAATGTGGTATAATGTAAACATAAAACAGCATTGCTAAGGTTTGCATAATTTTAAAAGGGGGAGTACAAAATGAAATGTGCTAGTTTATTTACATATGAAATTGATGAAAAAGAGATCGCTTTAGAAGATATAAACAGACAACTCGTTGAAAAAATTACGCTTGAGGAAAATTCAATTGGGATTATTATGTGCCACCCAGAATTTATTTTATCTGGAACATTGAAATACATCTGTGAAAATTTACCTTTTGAGGTAGTTGGGATAACAACGGCTTCCCAAGCAGTAAATGGGGAAGCGGGTGAACTTATTTTAACCCTGTTTGTTATGACTTCTGATGATGTTACTTTTAGAACAGGTTTTACAGAAAGCTTGCTTGATGGACTGGAACAACCTACTCGAGATGCTTATAAAATTGCGAGCGAAGGAATGAACGGCGAACCAAAACTTGCGCTAAGATGTCCACCCGCTCTTATAAAGTACCCTGGCGATGCATTCCCTGGTATTTGGTCAGAAATACTTCCGAACACGCCGAATTTTGGAACATTTGCAGTAGATGATACGGTGGAATTTGAAACCAGTGAAACGATATACAAAGAGCAAACTTCGAAGGAAAAAATGTCATTCGTTCTTTGCTATGGAAATATAAATCCTAGATTTTTGGTAAGCTCACTTCCGGATGACAATCTTTTGCAATATAAAGGCGAGTTCACTAAAGCTCAGGGGCAACACGTTTGCGAAATTAATAACATAAATGCATATCAGTATTTTGAAGAATTGGGGCTCGGTACGGACGGCGTACCGTCTAATAGTTTTCTCTTTCTCCCTTTTTTCATTGATTTTAGAAAGAGCATAAATTATGATGGCATTCGTGTGATGCGTGTATTGTTATCATTTACAGATGAAGGTGCTGCTGTGTTTCGTGGAAATATGGAAGAAGGCTCGCATTTTACATTATCAAGATACACAGCGGGAGATGTAAACGCAACAACGATTGAGCTAATGGAAAAGATTAACAAGATGGAAAATGTAAATGGATTATTGTCGTTTTCGTGTATCGTGAGAAGAATGGTTTTGGGTGCTCAATCACTGGACGAACTTGAAAATGTAAAAAATAGCGTAAACCAAGATATACCCTTTATGGCAGGATATGCTTGTGGCGAAATATGCCCAACCACAGTAAAAGAGGGTGCCATTGCGAATAGGTACCATAATTATTCAGTTGTTTGTTTAATAATTTGAAACAGCGGCCCTATAAAAAAAGTACCTTTAATGAGAACAATAGGGAGAATTTATGAATATACAAAACGATTGTGTAACCATGAGTCTTGAAGAATATGAGGCGCTTGCATCTGAAATTTCACTGCTAAAAAAGGAACGCTCAAAGTCCGCACGTGAACTTCGAATGAGCGAAAATAAAAATGCCATTTTTAGGCTTC
Source organism: Eubacteriales bacterium (assembly GCA_031554055.1). Classification (GTDB taxonomy): domain Bacteria; phylum Bacillota; class Clostridia; order Lachnospirales; family JAVBKL01; genus JAVBKL01. The sequence goes on from JAVBKL010000248.1 coordinate 3,302, forward strand.
ATGTCGAAACCCAAGCAGATATAAACAAAACAATAACGAATGAAAAGATGAAGCAAGATCTGTATGTGAAATTGCTTTTGGAGTCGTGCCCAGATATTATTTTGGTGTTTGATGAAAAGCTGAAATATTTGCTTGTGACAGATTCGGTTAAAAATATTATTGATGTTGAAGATAGTTCGATCCTTTTGGGGCAAGAATTAAATTTGGTGGTGGAAAGATACAAACCCCAAGTGTTTAATGAAGATTTAATGTCTGCAATTAAAAAAATGGTGGACATTGGCCAAGAAGAAAAGCAAGCGGTGAAGCTAAATATTTTGACTGAGCATGAAAAATATGATGTGAATGTTTTGCCTTTTTATAAAAGCAATTGTAACTATGCAGGTGCCTTGGTGGTTATCCACGACATTACCGAACAATTTAAGGCACGTGAAGAAGCGGAAAATGCGAACAGAGCAAAATCCGAATTTCTTGCCAATATGTCTCACGAAATAAGAACGCCAATGAACGCAATTTTGGGATTGCTATCGGCCATTGGCCAAGAGCCTTTGTCTGCAAGACAGCATGATTTTTTGGTGAACATTAAGAAGTCAAGCAATTCGCTTTTAAGTATAATAAACGACATTCTTGATTTTTCTAGGATTGAAGCGGGAAAATTCTCGTTAACTGAAACCAACTTCGACATTCATTCGCTTTTAGATAATATTAGTTTGCTTATCGAATCGACAACGCTGGATAAGAACTTGACATACACATATTCGAGATCGAGTGATTTCCCTCAAATTATTTTCGCAGATGAAAATAAAATTCGACAGCTACTGAATAATATTTTGACGAATGCGGTTAAATATACGAAACAAGGAACGGTTGCCCTTCATGCATTTGTGAAGGATGAAATGTTGAATTTTGAGGTAAGAGACACGGGAATTGGAATTAAACAAGAGGATATGGAGAAACTATTTCAACCCTTCGAACAGCTTGATTTAAGAAAAAATAGGGGCATTGTGGGAACAGGCATCGGGCTTGCGATTACCAAACACATTACTGATGTGATGAACGGCCAAATAAATGTTGAGAGTAGTTATGGAGTTGGCTCAACATTTACCATCAAGTTGCCAATGAGACTCGGGACGATGGTAGAAGTGCAGGAGCTTCCTATTGACTACAAAAATGCAATCGACTCAAATGCAAAAATTTTGGCTGTTGATGACATTGAAGTAAACCTCATGGTAGTAGAAGCAATACTTGACGACTATGGCATTGTGCCAACGCATGTTTTATCAGGGCAAGCCGCACTTGATTTGATTCAAACAGAAAATTTTGATTTGATTTTAATGGATCAAATGATGCCCGAGATGGACGGAGTAGAAACAACTGCAAAAATTAGAGAATACAACGACTATTATAAAAATGTACCGATCATTGCGTTGACAGCAAATGCACTTGTCGGAAATGACACGGCCCTGCTGTCTATGGGTTTTAATGGGTACTTGTCAAAGCCAATCGACGTAACTTTGTTTAACAAGTGCCTAACAAGATGGTTAAATAAAAATTAAAGTGGAGGTTACACCATGCAAAAGACGGCACCATGTTTTTGGTTTGATACACAATCGGTTGAAGCTTCGGAGTTTTATGTTTCCATGTTTGAAAACAGCAAAATTGAATGTATAGCCTATTATCCGGAGGGCGGGCAAATGCCAACGGGCAGTGTGTTATCAGTTCGGTTTACGCTATGCAACCAAGAGTTTAATGCGATTAACGGTGGCCCCATATTTGAAATCACGCCAGCAATCTCTCTCACCATTCATTGTGACTCAGCACAAGAAGTAGACACAATTTGGGAAGAGCTTTCAGAAGGTGGAACGGTTCTCATGGAACTAGGTGAGTATCCATTTTGCGAAAAGTTCGGTTGGGTAAGAGACAAATTTGGCGTGTCATGGCAAGTTGGGCTATTTCCAAACGAGCAAAAAATAGTGCCATGTTTCATGTTTGTGGGTCAACAGCATGGCAGAGCCGAAGAGGCAGTCAAATATTATTGTCAAGTATTTGAGAACAGCAAAGTTGAAAGCATTGAATTGTATCATGGCAGCGACATCGAGCCAGACGGAACAGTCGTGCAGGCTAAATTTGAATTTAGCAATCAAAAGTTTACCGCAATGGATAGTGCGTGGGAACATAAATTTACATTTACGGAAGGGCTATCGTTTTACATTTATTGCAATACACAAGCAGAAATTGATTATTTTTGGGAAAAACTAACGGACGGTGGCGAAGAGTCTCAATGTGGTTGGCTCAAAGATAAATTTGGCGTGTCTTGGCAGATTGTGAACGAGGATTTTGAAAAGCTAATCTCAAATGAAAATCCAAAAAAAGCACAGCGTGTAATGGATGAACTTTTTAAAATGAAAAAAATAGATATGCAGAAATTGTTGGAAGCATATAATCAAGAGTAGAGAAAAGAGTAGCGCTAAACCCTCGAATTGTTTTGAAGTTGTTGTATTTGTAAAGTTTTTGTGATATTATGATACAAATTTTATTTAAGGAGCGATACGATGTACGCAAGATTATTTTTAACATTTAATGGCACGGCAGAAGCTGCAATTGAACTTTATAAAAAGGCGTTTGATGCGAGAATTACAGGCATGATGAGATTTTCAGATGCACCGCCAAATCCAAATATGCCTCCTGTTCCAGAAGATCGAAAAAATTTAATTATGCAATCCACGCTTGATTTTTGCGGAAACTATATCCGTATAACAGATACAATGATGCCAGGAATGGGCGGCGAGACTGTTGGCGATGTTTATGCAATCGCTCTTGAGTGCTCGACAGAAGAGGCCGAAAAAGCTTTTGATGTGCTTAAAGAAGAGGGCACCGTTGTTATGCCAATGGGCAAAACTTTCTTTAGCCCAGCTTTTGGTATCGTTACTGATAAATTTGGCATTCGCTGGCAAATTGCGGGTGCAGTGGCAGCACCTCCACAACAATAAGTATGAGGAGTGAAGCAAAATGGACATGTGTGTTTTGGCAGCGGCAGACGCAATATCTTCACAAAAAACTAGCCAGAGTCATGCGGCGGGCATTATGCGTCTTGCTAAAAGGCAGATGACAGAAAAAGAGTCTAACATGAAGCAAATGTTTGATGACATGGGCTCTTCACTAGAAAAACTTGCAAACCCAACGCAGGGCAGAAATATTGACATAAGAGCATAAAAAATACACGGCTGTGGCAAAAACTGATTTTGCCATAGCCAGTTTTATATAATCCGTTTTCAAGCTTTCTTTTTTTGTGTTGAATTGTCATTGAATTGATAAAAATACTTTATTAAACTGCATTACAAGACACAGGATATTGCTTGTGATGAATTAATAAATCTAAAAAAGGGGTTAATATGGGTTTTTTGGATGGTTTGCTTTTTTTATACCAAAACTAAATAGCCAAAATGAAATATGAAAATGCTTTACTTGCAAAACAATACTAGATACATATACATAACTAACAAACCTAATTTTTCAAAAAAATATCCAATATTTACAAATTAAGCTTGTTATACAGACAAATTAAAAAAAAATCTACAATAATGTTCAAAATCTATTTACAAAAATCAAAAAGTAAGATATATTCTTGAAATAGCGTGAATAATTTTTATTAGGAACTGTGCATTATGCCTAATCATTTTTATTTACATTATGAATGATAAAAAAAAAAAATATTCATTTAAGGAGGTTGTTCTATGTTATTTAAGAAAAGAAGTGTACTCGCAGCCGTTATGGCAGTTACAATGCTTATGGGTGCTTGTACTACAACTGGTGATGCTAATAAACCAGCAGCTCCAGCACCAGCAGCTCCAGCAGCAGAGGCTCCAGCTACTACAGGTGATGCAGCTCCAGCGCCAGCTTCAACAGAACCAAAAATCCTTCATGTTAACAACCACGAAGAGCCAGGAAGTTTACACCCAGCACTTGCTCAAGGTACTCATGAGTCATGGCCGATTGACCATATGTTTGAGGGTCTCTTCACAAAAACTGCATCTGGCTATGAGAACGGGCTTTGCGAGTCCTATGAAACTTCATCAGATGGTTTAACTTGGACTTTCCACTTAGCAAAAGATGGAAAATGGTCCACTGGCAACCCTGTTGTTGCTAAAGACTTTGAAGTTGCTTGGAAATATTGCTTAGATCCAGCAAACGCTTCTGACTATGCTTCATACCTTTATTTCTTAAAAGGTGCAACTGAGTATAATGCGGCAACTGAAAACGCAGCAGCTCTTGCTGATGGCGTAGGCGTTAAAGCTGTTGATGATTACACTTTGGAAGTTCAATTGGCAGGTCCACTTCCATTTTTACCAGAAGTTTTAACACACTACACTTGTTTCCCAGTTGACCACTTAAATCAAGAGAAGTATCCAGAATGGGCTTTATCATCAGCTAACTACTCAGCTAATGGTCCTTTCGTTCTTACTCGTTGGGAAAATAAAGTTGGCTTAACAACTACTAAAAACCCTAACTATCGTAAAGCTTCTGAAGTTAAGCTTGACGAAATCGATTGGGCAATGGACGCTGAAATGTCAACAGAATGGCAAAAATATCAAGAAGGCGAACTTGATCTTTCATATCCTCTCCTTCCTGCTGTTATTGAGCAATTGCAAGCAAACAATGATCCAGAGCTTTTAATTGAGCCAGATCTTTCCGTTTATTACTACTTATTCAATACTAAAAAGAAACCTTTTAACAACGTAAAAGTTCGTAAAGCTTTAGCTCAAACAATCAACCGTGAAGCGATCGTTAAAAGCGTTACAAAAGGCGGTCAATCACCAGCTTATGGTATAACACCTCCTGGTATCGCTGATATTACTGGCGACTACCAAAAGAACTTAGGACCATTGTTTGCAGAAGATGCAGCAGGTGCTAAAGCTCTCCTTGAAGAAGGCTTAAAAGAAGAAGGCATGACAGTTGCTGATTTCAAATTCACAATTCTTTTAAACCCAAGTGAAATACATAAAAAAGTTGCAGAAGCTATTCAAGCTATGTGGAGACAAAATTTAGGTGTTGAGTGTACACTTGAGACTACTGAATTTGCTGTTATGCTTGAAAGACGTCACGCAGGTGACTTCGACGTAGCTCGTGCTGGTTGGATTGGCGACTTTGCAGATCCAGTTAACTTCCTTGATATGTGGATGACTGGTCACTCAATCAACGATTCACAATGGGGCGATCCAGCTTATGACGCTCTCATTAAAACAGCTCAAAATTCTTCAGACCCAGCGGTTCGTATGGAAGCTTTAAAGAAAGCAGAAACTATGCTTGTTAAAGACCTACAAATCATGTCACCAATTTATTTCTACACAAAACCTATGGCAATTAAACCATATGTAAAAGGCGTTTACACACCAGTTAACAGATACCCTCAATTTGAGAAGGTAGACATCGTTAAATAATTAAAAAAAATTCATTTCAAGAGAAAGCCCCTCTTCCAAAAAGCGGGGCTTTCTCTAAATACGTTTAGAGAAGGGAATGAAACACTTGCCAAAATATATTCTTACTCGTGTGATATACGCTGTCTTTACACTATGGGTAGTTGTTACAATAACCTTTGTAATAATGAAGGCTATCCCTGGAAAACCTTTTGCTTCTGAGGGTAAAATTTCGCCTCAAGCATATCAAAATCTTTTGCATTACTACAAGCTTGACCGTTCTTATCCCGAACAATATCTTGGTTATTTAAAATCAATTGTAACATTAGACTTTGGCCCATCATTACGTTCTTCAACGATTGATGCCAACTACTACATACAAAAGGGCCTGCCAGTTTCCATGCAGTTGGGTGTTCAAGCGTTAATTGTTTCACTTGGAATGGGACTTGTACTGGGTATTGTCGCCTCACTGTATCACAATAAGGCGCCGGATTACATAGCCATTATAATTGCCATAATCGGTGTGTCTGTGCCGAGTTTTATTATGGCAAAAGTATTAACTACAATTTTTTCGGTTGGATTGCACTGGTTTCCAGTTGCGGGTTGGAAGAGCTTTGAGTATACCATTCTTCCGACATTTGCACTTGCGTTCTTACCTATGGCACAAATAGCACGTCTTATGCGTTCTAGTATGCTTGAAGTTATGGGCATGGATTACATTAAGACTGCAAAAGCAAAAGGACTTAGGCGTTTTTCAATCATTATTAAACACGCCATTAGAAATGCAATCTTACCAATCGTTTCAATTTCTGGCACGATAATTACAAATCTTTTAACAGGTAGTTTTGTTGTTGAAAGAATTTTCACAATACCTGGAATGGGCGAATCATTCGTTAAAAGTATAGGAAACCGTGATTATCCTGTAATCATGGCGGCAACCGTTGTTTATTGCTTTGTACTGATTTTCTTTACACTTGTGGTGGATTTACTTTACCCACTTATTGACCCAAGAATCAAATTAGTTGGAGGAGGCAAGATGGCAAATGGAAAATAAAACGACTTTTACGAAAGAAATGTTTGAACCGGCTGTAGATAATTTTTCAAATGCTGACTTAATCGCTCGTCCAAGTATTAGTTATTTTAAAGATGTTTGGAGACGACTTCGCAAAAATTCACTTGCCATGGTTGGTCTGGTGCTTATTTGTGGTATTTTGTTCATGGCTATCTTTGGACCACTTATGACAAAGTATAGTTACCATGAGCAAGATTTTAATAACATAAGCCTCGCTCCCAACTCGCAGTTTTGGTTTGGAACAGACGACTTAGGTCGTGATTTATTCTCTCGTGCTTGGCACGGCGGCAGAGTTTCTTTATTTATCGGTTTTGCAGCAGCTGCAATGGACTTTATCATTGGCGTAATCTATGGCGGTATCGCTGGTTACAAAGGTGGAAAAGTAGACGATATTATGATGCGTATCGGTGAAATTTTGTACTCGATACCATACCTCTTAATGGTAGTTTTGCTCGCGGTTATTCTCGGTCAAGGTGTTTTCTCTCTTATACTCGCAATGAGTTTGACGGGCTGGATTCCTATGGCGAGACTTGTTCGTGGGCAGGTGCTACAGTTACGTGAACTTGAATATGTTCAAGCGGCAAACTCTTTTGGTGCAGACATGAAATGGATTTTATTCAGACATCTTGTGCCAAACGCAATGGCTCCAATCATCGTAAACGTTACGCTTACTGTTCCAAGAGCAATCTTTGCAGAAGCTACTTTAAGTTACTTGGGTCTTGGTATTGCTCCTCCACGTCCAAGCTGGGGTCAAATGGCATCAGACTCCATTGAGCAAATGCTGGTTGGAAACTTAAACGTTATTTTGGTTCCATCAATTTTAATCTGTCTTACAATGTTTGCGTTTAATGTTCTAGGCGACGGTTTGCGTGATGCCTTAGATCCAAAACTTAGGAAGTAGGTGAGTAAATGGAGAGGCTACTTGAAGTAAAAGATTTACGTATTTCTTTTAAAACTTATGCTGGCGAAGTACAGGCTGTTAGAGGGGTTAATTTCCATCTTGATAAAGGCGAAATTTTAGGTATAGTTGGCGAATCCGGTTGCGGAAAATCCGTAACAAGCGGTGCCATTATGCGTATTCTTCCAATACCTCCGGCTATTTATAAAGGCGGTTCAATCAAATTCTTAAACACTGAAATTTTAGACTTAAACGAAGATCAAATGGCGGATTTACGTGGCAAGGAAATCAGTATGATTTTCCAAGATTCCATGTCATCGTTAAACCCAACCATGCGAATTGGTAACCAAATTATTGAGGGAATTTTAAAGCATCAAAACGTATCTCGTGAAGAAGCAAAAAGAATTACCCTTGAGATGATGACTTTCGTTGGAATGTCAAATCCTGAAAGACGTATGAGACAATATCCTCATGAGTTTTCGGGCGGTATGCGTCAACGTGCAATGATTGCGATGGCTCTCGTATGTAAGCCAAAATTGCTTATTGCTGATGAGCCTACCACAGCACTTGATGTTACAATTCAAGCTCAAATTCTTAAACTGATGAAAAACTCAATGACCGAACTCAATACTTCTGTCATGTTAATCACGCATGACCTTGGTGTTATAGCAGAAACTTGTCACAGAGTTATTGTTATGTACGCTGGAAAAATTATTGAGTCTGGCGATGTTAGGCATATTTTCAACAATCCGAGTCACCCTTACACAATCGGTCTGCTTGCATCTGTGCCAAGCATGACAATGGATAAGACAAAAGAGTTGATACCAATTCATGGAGCACCACCTGACTTGTTTGCACCACCAGAGGGTTGTCCATTCTACGCTCGTTGCACAAAGGCTATGAAGATTTGCGAAAAGAACGATCCAGAAATGTTGGTAATCGAAGAAAAAACAGGCGGAGCACATACCGCTGCTTGCTGGTTAAACCACCCAGAATATAAAAGACTTACAGGGGGTGCTTCCAAATGATAGACAAAAGTAAAAAGCCAATTCTTGAAGTGAAGAACCTTTGCAAACAGTTTAAAGTAACCGGCGGTTATGTAAGAGCTGTTAATAATTTGAATTTACAAATTTACGATGGTGAAACTTTGGGACTTGTAGGCGAGTCTGGTTGCGGAAAATCCACAGCTGGTCGTGCCATCTTACGCATGTACCCAGATGGTTACAGCGGCGAAGTTTTTTTCAATGGCAAAGATATTTTGAAAGTTTCAAATGCAGAAATGAAAGAACTTAGAAAGTCTATGCAACTTATTTTCCAAGATCCATACGCATCTCTTGATAGCCGTATGACAGTCGAAATGATTATTGCAGAGCCTTTGATTATTCACAATGCATTAGACGCTAAGGGTCGTGCAAAAAGAGTTGAGGATCTTCTTAGAATGGTTGGTCTTAAATCAGAGCATAAGAACAGATTCCCTCATGAGTTCTCGGGTGGACAACGTCAACGTATTTGTATTGCAAGAGCACTTGCAATCAATCCAAAGTTTGTTGTGTGCGACGAGCCGATTTCATCTCTAGACGTTTCGATTCAAGCTCAAGTTGTAAACTTGTTAAAAGAGTTGCAAGAAAAACAAGGCCTTACGTATTTATTCATTGCTCATGACCTTTCTATGGTTAAATATATTTCTGATAGAATTTTGGTTATGTACATGGGAAATATGGCGGAGCTTGCAGAAAGTGAAGAGCTTAACAACAATCCACTGCACCCATATACAAAAGCGTTGCTCTCGTCTGTGCCTGTTCCTGACCCAGACTATAAGGGCAATGCAGAAATTATCGAAGGCGAAATCCCTAACCCTATGAATTTACCATCGGGTTGTGTATTTAGAACTCGCTGCCCACGATGCATGGAAGTTTGTAAAACACAAGCTCCAGCGTGGAAAGAAGTAAATGCGGGACACTTTGTGGCTTGTAATCTATATTAAAAACAAAACTGGTATCCGCTTCGATGAAGAGGGTACCAGTTTTTTATATAATTACAAATTTAATTTGTTTGCTAGATTCATAAAAAATCCCGGCAAATAAAAAGAGAGCGGTAGAGCCGTAAAAAAACCTATTGGCCAGCGAGTCAGCCAAGCGATCAAAAGCTTATCCGAAAAGCCAAGGCTCACAAAGGTCATCACAAATGACATGATGAAGGAGAATGTGCCAGCCATACACAGCGTTATAAATATGTTTCTTTTGCTAAATCTCGAGGTTTTCTTCATTGGCAATGCATTTTCCTGTTCGTTCATTTCAAAAGCTCCTTCATAATTTTTTAATATGGCAATTATATATCTAAACCATAAAAAATGAAATAGTTTTTTTATAGTTGCAAAAAACACAGTATAATGTTTCTCGATATGGTAATCTTTGATTATTAAAAAAAACAAGGGGGATTATTTTATGTCAGAAATGTTTTGTTTTCAATGTGAGCAAACTGCAAAAGGTAGTGGCTGTACAGTAAGTGGAGTTTGCGGCAAAAAACCAGATGTAGCAAACTTGCAAGATGTGCTAACAGGTAAGCTTGTAGCGTTGGCACAAGCAACTAAAGTTCCTACCCCAGAAACAGACAAACTTATGATTGACGGATTGTTTACAACAATTACCAATGTAAGCTTTAACGTAGAAACTCTTAACGAGCTTTGTGCTAAAATTGACGAGAAACTTTCGAGTGACGACAAAAAACTCGAAATGGATATGCAGAATCTTTGGAGTGCAAACGAGGACATTCGTTCACTAAAATCACTGGTTCTCTTCGGTATTAGGGGAATGGCGGCTTATGCACATCACGCATTGGCTTTGGGTAGAAAAGACGACGAAGTAAATGCATTCTTTTACAAGGCATTGGCAGCCCTTGCAAACGAGAACGATGCAAACAATCTTTTGGGCTTAACAATGGAAACTGGAAACGTAAATCTTAAATGTATGGCGTTGCTTGACGCAGCAAATACAGAAACTTACGGCGTTCCAGCTCCAGCAGAAGTTACTTGCAACATCGAAAAAGGTCCATTCATTGTGATCACAGGACATGACCTTCACGATTTGAAATTATTACTTGATCAAACAAAAGACAAAGGCATCAATATTTATACACATGGCGAAATGTTGCCAGCACATGGCTATCCAAAACTAAGAGAGTATGCACATCTCAAAGGCAACTTTGGTACAGCTTGGCAAAACCAACAAAAAGAATTTGATAACCTACCAGCTCCGATTCTGTTTACAACAAACTGCTTAATGCCAGTGAAAGCAAGTTATAATGACAGAGTGTTTACAACTTCCGTAGTTTCTTACCCAGAAATGAAACACATCGGAGATGAGAAAGACTTTTCAGAAGTAATCGCGAAAGCTCTTGAGCTTGGCGGATATGCAGAAGATACAAAAATGACAGGCATCAACGGCGGAGACAAACTGTTAACAGGATTTTCGCACGGCACAGTTCTTTCACTTGCACAAGAAGTGATTGATGCTGTAAACGCTGGAGCTGTTAAACACTTCTTCTTAGTTGGCGGTTGCGACGGCGCGGTTGCTGGAAGAAACTATTACACAGAATTTGTTAAACAAACACCAGCAGACACAATCGTTTTAACACTTGCTTGCGGAAAATTCAGATTTAATGACCTCGACCTTGGAAAAAT
>JAVBKL010000085.1:0-5715 GCA_031554055.1 Eubacteriales bacterium
CGAGCTGGAAGATGAACTCGAAGAGCTCGAGTACGAAACATACGAAGAGCATGACGACACACAAGAAGAATTCTTTATTGAGACAACTAAAAAAGTAGAAGTAACCAGAAAAGATGATATAGAACGAATGGATCATGTAAGGGTAGACTATTCGGAAAACATAGAAAAAACCGAAATGGAACGACTCAAGCAAAAACTTCTTGATGAAAAACTTGAAGCCGAGAACGCCCGCATCAAAGAGCGGGAAGAACAAATTGCGGTGCAAAACAGTGGCATTAAGCAAGTCATAAGGGCACCTTATCAGTTTCCGCCGGTTGAGCTTTTAACTAAAAACCCTGTGGTTATGTCTGCGGATACGAAAGCAGAAATTTTAGAAAACTCTCGCAAGCTCGAAGAAACGCTAAAAACATTTAAAGTAGACGCAAAGGTTATGGAAGTTAGCAAAGGGCCAACGATTACAAGATACGAACTTTTACCGGGACAAGGTGTTAAGCTCAATACCATAACCAATTTGTCAAATGACCTCGCCCTTAACTTGGCAGTTGCTACCATTAGAATTGAGCCGATCCCAGGCAAGCAAGCCGTCGGAATCGAAGTACCGAATAAAGTGGTAACGCCTGTTTATTTTAGAGAAGTAATTGATTCGCAACAGTACAAAGACTTCTCATCAAAACTTGCATTTGGACTTGGCAAGGACATAGCAGGCAACACGGTCGTTGCAGACATTGCAGAAATGCCGCATTTGCTAATCGCTGGTTCTACAGGTTCTGGTAAGAGCGTATGTATTAATACTTTGATCAACAGCATCATCTTTAAAGCAGACCCTAGCGAAGTGAAGTTGGTAATGGTTGACCCAAAAGTGGTTGAGTTAAGTATTTATAACGGAATACCCCATTTGCTAATCCCTGTTGTGACAGATCCCAAAAAGGCTTCGGGTGCTTTAAACTGGGCGGTTCAAGAGATGGAAACAAGGTATGGACTGTTTTCTGATTGTGCCGTTAGAAACTTGCAAGGATACAACCAACATCTAAAAGAAAAAGGCGAAGAAAAGCTTCTGCCACAAATCGTTATTATCATTGACGAGCTTGCAGACTTAATGATGACGGCACCTGGCGAAGTAGAAACGGCTATTTGCCGTCTCGCTCAAAAAGCCCGAGCGGCTGGAATCCACTTGGTAGTTGCGACACAAAGACCGTCCGTTGACGTCATTACAGGACTTATAAAAGCCAATATCCCATCGAGAATTGCGTTTTCAGTGTCGTCTGGTATTGACTCTCGTACGATTCTTGATAGCGTTGGTGCAGAAAAACTTCTCGGTAAGGGAGATATGTTCTTCTTGCCAAAAGGAATGGGTAAACCACAGAGAATACAGGGTGCATTCATATCCGATAAAGAAGTTGAGCATATAGTTGATTTTGTTAAACAGAACGCCACACCGATTTATGACGAAAGTATAATCGAAAAAATAACCTCGAGCAAAGGAAGTTCTTCAAACTCTGGCACAGAAGTGGATGAACTTTTCGCCGAAGCGGCACAACTTGTCATTGACAAAGATAAAGCATCGGCTTCTATGCTTCAAAGACAATTCAGAGTTGGCTATAACAGAGCGGCAAGGCTCATTGAGGAACTGGAAAACCACGGGGTTGTTGGGCCAGAAGATGGTTCGAAGCCACGGAAAATTCTCATGACGCAATCAGAGTGGGAAGAGTATAAAGAAACGGTTTTATAAAAAGGAGAGGGAACAATGCAAAACGAGAGCATGAATCAGCTCAAAGTTTTTTTGGAAAGCTTCTATGATGCCATATCTTTTGAGAAAGTTCAAGATTTTGATACAGCCAAGTTTACCACTTTGTTTTTAGAAAATGCTTACTTGGTTGAAAGAAACGGAGACTTACTTAAAACAGAAACCATAACAGAGTATATCGAGAACTTTTTAAGCGACGTTGTTAATTTCCCAGAAAATTATACAAATGGACTTAAAGAAACGCAAGTTGAGTTTGAGGGGATTATCGACGATAATTTTTGTGTTGCCAAAAGCAAATACATAAAAGAATTTTATAACGGCGAAGAGATTGAAAAAAAAGAGGGTTATTATTACTTTACCCTTTGCCCGAATGTGAATAATTTTAAAATTGTATCCGTAGCTTGGTCGGCATAGATGTAAAGTGAGGGATTGTCATGAATCAGCAAGAGTTAAGTTCTGGTAACCAAAATTTAGACCATAGCTTAGATTGGCTTTGTAAAAAAGTGGATAAAGTGCTTGACTTTGGCTGTGGAGATGGCAAGATGCTCTATTTGTGTGCGGCAAGGGGGACAAAAACCCATATAGGAATTGATGTTTCACCGGCAATTATACAAAAGGCAAAACGTGAAGTTGAAAAGTCGGTTGACAAAAGATTTTATTTTAGATGTGGTGGGATTTCCGAGTTTACGCCTCTTTTAACAAATTCGTTGGAAGCAATTATTATTTTTAATAGACTAGAACAAATGAGACTTGAAGAAATAGAAAAAGTCCTTGACGAGTCAAAGAGAGTGTTAAACAAAGATGGTAAGCTTTTAATAAAGATTGGCAAAAACAATAAATCGGTGTTTAAAACAAAAGAAGAGTGGAAGACTGAAATAACAAAGTATTTTTTGTTTAAAGACTGTTGTGAAGTTTATTATCGAGAAAACGACGAGAGACAGAATTTATTTTCAGTCTTCAAACAAGAACTTTTACCTCAAAAGTAATTGCAAAAACTTGAAAATCTGATATACTCATAACATGAATTTGTAAATCTTATTCATGTTCGAGTTTAGTTTTGGTTAAAATATTATCTCATGCAATATTGAGATTGGAGGTATATCATGTTGGAAATTAAAACAGATTCTCAATCGGGAAAAATTCAAATCGCAGACGAAGTAATTGCAATTATAGCAGGCACAGCCGCGATGGAAGTGGAAGGTGTGGCTGGAACTTCTGGTAACTTAACAGGTGACCTTGCCGAAAGACTTGGTCGCAAGCATTTGTCAAAGGGCGTTAAAGTTGATGTGTATGAAAACCAAGTAACGATAAACATTAGTATCTTGGTTAAGTTTGGATATAAAGTGCAAGAAGTTTCATTGAATGTACAGGAACGGGTGAAAGTTGCTGTAGAAACAATGACAGGTCTTGAAGCACCAGAGATTAATATTCATGTTTCGGGTTTGCAAGTAGATAAGCATGAAGCAAATGAAGCTTAATATACGGAACTACCAACTACGCTACAGTTATTAATCCTGTAGCGTTTTCTTGATATGCAAAATTTTTTTAAGGAGAGAAAAACATGGGCAGAAAAGCATCTAGAAGACACGCCTTTGTGGTTATATATCAGTTGCCTTTTCGCAGTGAAGAAGTGCTTTCTGACATTATAGAAAATTATTTGGGTGACCTTAAGGATATAAATGAAGAAGACAGAACCTTTATCAATACATTGGTTCAAGGAACAAAGGAACATTTAAAAGAAATTGACGCACTCATCTCTGAAAAAGCAATGGGTTGGACGTTTGACCGTATTGCTTCTATTGACTTGGCGATTATGCGTTTAGCCATATTTGAATTAAAATTTATGGACGATGTGCCAGTAAATGTTTCAATCAATGAAGCGGTAGAGCTTGCAAAAGTATATGGCGGCGACGAGTCCCCAAGCTTTATCAATGGAATACTCGGACAGGTAGCAAAAATTCAGCCTAAAGAGGTTTAAAATGGATAGAAAAGCATACAGTGTTCATCAGGTAAACCAGTACATAAAAGAAATACTGGAAGATGATATTTTGCTAAACGGAATTTTTGTGGAAGCGGAAGTTTCCAATTTTAAGCCGCATAGCTCGGGGCATTTGTATTTTACGCTAAAAGATCAGTTTGCCGCTTTAAACTGCGTTATGTTTAGAAACCATGCAGAAAGTATAAATTTTTTGCTTGAAAATGGAATGCAAGTGGTAGTTTACGGCAGAATTTCTTTATACGAAAAAACAGGGCAATACCAACTTTATGTAGAGTTTTTAGAGCCACTTGGAAAAGGCAAACTTTATATGGCGTTTGAACAGACGAAAAATAAACTGGAACGAGAAGGTTTATTTGATTTTAAGTATAAGAAAGAGATTCCGTCGTTCCCAAAAACGATTGCAGTGATTACTTCTCCGACAGGTGCCGTCATTCAAGATATTATGAATGTGGCTGCACGCCGTAATAAAAATGTTGAATTGGTTGTAGCCCCAACAACAGTACAAGGGCAGTCGGCAGCAAATGAAATTGCTCAGGCGATTCGCATGGTAAACAAATGGGGCGGAGCAGATGTTATCATTCTGGCACGAGGCGGCGGCTCGCTTGAAGATTTATGGCCATTTAATGAAGAACTTGTTGCGAGGGCAATTTTTAATTCTAAAATTCCGATTGTTTCCGCTGTGGGTCATGAGACAGATTATACCATTGCAGATTTCGTATCGGATCTTAGGGCACCCACACCATCTGCGGCGGCAGAACTCGCTGTTCCAGCGCTTGAAGAACTAAAACAAAATTTAGATATTACAAAAATTCGGATGAACAACTCTATCTCGAATAAAATTGAAAAGAATCGGCAACTACTTGAATCGCATTCTAAAAGAGCAACAGCAAAGAGCTTTTTAGAAGGGATTTACAACAGGCAAATTTATCTCGAACAGCTCATGAAAAAAGTAACACGTGAGATGAACCACCAAATACAAAATAACCGTTTGAAAATAAATGCCTTAGCTGAAAAAATTGAAGGTCGTTCGCCACTTGCTGTTCTTACTCGTGGGTATACGCTTGTGTATGACGAAAACGGAAATATTAAGACAAGTGCAAGTTCAGTTGAGAACAAAGAATCGTTGAGCGTACGTTTTCATGACGGTCAAATAAACGTAATTGTAAAAGAGGGTGAGCGTATTGGCTAGTAAAAAAACCTCAGGGAAAAAACCAAGCTTTCAAGATGCACTTGCAAGGCTCGAAGAGATAACAGAACATATTGAAGATAACACAACATCGCTTGAAGATTCTGTTGTGCTTTATAAAGAAGCAATAGATTTAACGGTTATGCTTAGCGAAAATCTTAATGAAATTGAAAAAGAAGTGATGGTTTTGCAGAAAACCGCCTCGGATACATTTGTAAAAAAACCATTTATATCTTAATAACAGCAAAATGATTGATTATTTTTTTAAGTGAGATGATAAAATGGATTTTAAAAATCAGATGGATAAAAAAATTATTTTAGTTGAAAATAGATTGAAACAACTTTTAAAAAATGCTTACCCAGATCAAATTTTTAATGCAATGAATTATAGTGTTTTCGCTGGTGGAAAACGTCTAAGGCCATTGCTTGTACTGGGTGCTTGCGAGGCTGTTGGCGGCGAACCTGCGGACGCATTGGATTTTGCTTGTGCAATTGAAATGATTCACACGTATTCGCTTATACATGATGACTTACCATGCATGGATGACGACTGTTTAAGGCGTGGCAAACCGACAAACCACGTGGTGTTTGGCTATGCAACGGCACTTTTGGCAGGTGATGGGCTATTAAATTTTGCCTACGAAACCATGTGTTGTGCCGTTCTTAAAAATTGCAACGAGAGAACTGTATCGGCTATGAATGAAATCGCAAAGAGTGCGGGAGTTTTCGGCATGATTGGCGGACAAGTAGTGGATATGGAGTACGAAGAAAAAGAAGCAGACGAGA
>JAVBKL010000006.1:0-4907 GCA_031554055.1 Eubacteriales bacterium
GTAAGAATTTTATTGAACTAAACGGATACTTTATGCTTAAATACGCTGGCAGTTCCTATGATATTGTCAGAAACAAACTGATTGCAACTTACGTGCAAACCTACAAGGTGGATGATCGCACGGCAACTTGGATCGTCGATATTTTTGGGAACTTAATGGGATATGCTGCACCAGAGCCAACGTATTATTCGATTCGTGATTTGGAGACACAACCCTCCGCTGTTTTGGATTTGCCAAGAGGGGCGGACAGGGTGCGTGTGTCCGATTTGCTAGACAGTTACTTAAAACAAAGTTCGGGTCGCACACAGAAAACAATCAGCAAGCCGTCCTATATTGGGAGTATTCAACAAAATGGCGAAGTCATTACGCCACTCCCCGGTTCACAGTATAACAATAGCTATGTTTCTGCAGACTTTCATACCGTTGCGGTTTGCGAAAACGGAACCGTTGTTGCCACAGGGTATAACAACATGGGGCAATGCAATGTAAGCAGTTGGCGAGGAATTATATCGGTTTCAGCTGGTGCATTTTTCACGGTTGGGCTTAGGAGCGATGGCACTGTAACCGCAACAGGTAGCAATGAGTTTGGACAATGCAATGTAAGCGATTGGCGGGACATCATGGCAATTTCCGCTGGGGCAAGGCATACGATTGGCTTGAAAAAAGACGGCTCGATGGTGGGTGTTGGCGAAAGCAGATACGGAGAGTGTGACGTATCGGGTTGGCGAAATATTCAAACCATTATTGCGGGGAACCAATGCACGTACGCCATTAAAAAAGATAAAAAAGTTTTGGCACGTGGCAACAACAAGCATGGAGAGTATGACGTGTCCAAGCTTAGTGATATAGTGACCATTGCAAACGCTTATCCGCACGGGGCTTTGGCTCTAAAATCAGATGGAACCGTACATAAAGCTTGTCGTTCGATGCGTGGCGATTTTAGGAAAATAAAAGATATAAAATATATTTGTGCAACACCCGATTGCTTTATTGGGCTACGAAAGGACGGCACCGTGAAAATTCTTGCTTATTACTGGGAGAGTTCGGGGGTCGAATGTAGTACGGATAGTTGGAGGGACATTGTACAGATTTGTCCTGGGCGATACCATATTATTGGGCTACGCAGTGACGGAAAACTCGAAGCAAGTATGTTGCATACGCATGACGCTCTAAACAAAGGGCAGTGCAATGTTTCGGGTTGGAGCAGTATACGTTGGAGGTGATTTTTTGAAAGACGGAACAAAACTGAAATCGGTACATAACACAGAATATGAAATTAAACGCTACATCGCATCTGGTGGACAAGGCGAAGTGTATGAAGTTTGCGACACGAAAACAAAGAACAAGTACGCCCTCAAGTGGTATTATAAACATTCCGCAACGCCATACCAAAGGAAGTTGATTGAGCGTATTTTGCAAAGGGGTGCACCCGACTCTCGCTTTTTGTGGCCGCTGGATATGATTGAAAAAGATGGTTTGTTCGGCTACATCATGGAACTTAGACCCAAGGAATATAAAAGCATCATAGACCTCATGAAACGTCGGGCAGAGCCCACGTTTTCGGCACTTTGCATGGCTGGTATCAATTTGGCAGACAGTTATCACAACTTACATTCGGGCGGTTTGTGTTACCGAGATATTTCTTTTGGTAACTTGTTTTTTAACGAAAAAACAGGCGATGTATTGATTTGTGACAACGACAATGTCACTATCAACAAAGACGCCGAAGGCGGCACGGAAGGCACACCACGTTTTATTGCACCAGAAATTATTTGTGATAAAAAATCTCCGTCAACCGAAACGGATTTATATTCGATGGCGGTGCTCTTGTTTTATATGTTTATGCTGCACCACCCACTTGAGGGACAAGTGGAAGCGGATATAAAATGTTTTGATGGCAAGGCGATGGAAAAAATATACGGACGTGAGCCTGTATTTATTTGGCACCCCACCAACAAAACAAACCGCCCTGTTGTGGGTTATCAGGATAACGCCATTATTTTTTGGGCAATCTATCCACAGTTCATTCGGGATATTTTTACAGCGGCGTTTACAGAAGGGCTTAAAAATGTCAACCGCCGTGTGGTGGAAAAACAGTGGAAAGAGACATTTTCCAAACTTCGCAGCAGCATCATGTATTGCCAAAAATGCGGCAGTGAAAACTTCTATGACGAATCCAAAATAAAAGATAAAAAAACGCACAAATGTTGGAGTTGCAGCAAAGAAATTGTTTTGCCACCTCGTATAAAAATTGGCTCAAACGTTGTCATGTTAAACCACGACACAAAGCTTCATGCCTACGAGTTTGGCGGCATTTTCAACTATAAAAAAGAAATTGGCGAAGTGCAAAAACACCCCACAGATCCAAATAAATGGGGTATTAAAAACATTAGCCAAGAAAACTGGACGTACACCAAACTAAACGGAGAAACGGTTTTAATTGAGCCGTCACGCACAGCTCCGATTGCCAACGGCACAAAAATTAATTTTGGAAATGTCGAAGGCGAAATAAAAAACAATGTTTAGGGCGTATTACAACTTACCGAGAGAAGTTTACATACTCTCGGCGGCGGTTGCTGTTTTCCGTGCAGGAAGTTTCGTCATGCCTTTTTTAACGCTGTACCTTTCCAAGAAAATGGGAATGAGCAACGAAATGATTGGCGTGTATGTCATGCTTTCACTGGTTGCGGCGGCTTGTGGCGGAATTTGCGGCGGATTCCTTGCGGATAAAATTGGGCGAAAAAAAGTAATTGTGTATTCGCAACTCATAGCGGCGGCTTTGGTTTTTACCTGTTTGTTTTTGCAAGGAACCATGATTTTGCCAGCGGTATTAATTGCTGCGGCGTTTTTCCATATGGGAATGAACCCTGCCATGAACGCACTGGTTGCGGACGTTACAAAACCAGAGGTTCGCACGGTATCGTTTTCTTTGATTTACTTGGCAATCAATGTGGGTGCGGCAATCGGGCCACTCGTGGCTGGATTTTTGTTCAATCATTATATTAATCTGCTTTTCATTTTAGATGCGGTCATTACCGTGATTGCTACTTGTGTGGTTATCTTCTTTGTAAAAGAAACGATTCCACAGAAGCCAAAAAAAGAGAAGACAGAAACAAGCACCACATCACAAAACAGCAAATGGAAAGAGCTTGCATTTTTGTTTTCGTTTCGGCTGTTAATCATGTTTGGTATTGTGCTTGGCTTTGCCAACGTAACTTACGCACAGCATTATTATTCGGTTCCACTGTTTATCAACCAGATTTTTGGCGAAGAGGGGCCAGCCATTTTCGGCTCGATTATTACGATTAACTGTGTCGTGGTTTTGGTCTGTACGGTTTTTGTCACCTCGATTATAAAAAGATTTAAGCCGCTGATTAACACGTTAATCGGTGTGGTACTGCAAGGTTTTGGTATGGTACTGTTATTTACGGCACACAGTTATTTGTTTCTTGCGGTGTATACGGTGGTTTTTACGCTTTGAGAAATTGTTCTGGCTACTTCAACCAACGTATTTATTGCTTCAAAAGCACCAGAAGATTACCGTGGCAGAATCAACTCGGTTGTGTTTGCATTTGCACAACTCGGCGCCGCACTGGCACCAACGCTCATGGGTATCTATCTTAAATATTCAGAACTTAATACCGTTTGGTTTCCACTTTTAATTTTAAATATCTTAACGACTTTGCTTGTTTTTGTGGTTTACTTATGGGATAAGCGAAGCTCTTTAAATAACAAGGAGGTAATATAATGGCTAGAAATCTTCCTGGCGGCGAAATGTCGTCACGTGTGCTCGACTTCATTTGGATTGCAGACTGTTCGGGGTCTATGGACGGTGAAAAAATCCAAACGCTAAACTACGCAATTCGTCAAACCATTCCAGATATGAGAAAAGAGGCAGACGACAACCCGAATGCACAATTGCTTGTTCGTGCTGTAAAATTTTCGGGCGGTGCTTCATGGCATATCCCAACCCCAACGCCGATTGACACATTTGAATGGAGCGACCTTGTGGCTGGTTCTGTTACAGATATGGGCAAGGCACTGGAACTTGTGGCAACCGAGCTTAGACAGCTCCCAAGCGAAACAAAGAGGCTACCACCGGTTCTTGTACTCTTAACAGATGGACAACCCACAGACGATTATAAAAAAGGTCTTGAAGAGCTTTTGCAAACGCCTTGGGGCAGAAAATCTGTTAGAATCGCCATCGCAATCGGACGTGATGCTGACCTTGATGTACTTGAGCAGTTCACAGGAAACAAAGAACTTGTACTCGAAGCCAAAAATCCGCAGATGCTTGTGAAATTTATTAAGTGGGCTTCCACCGTAATTAAAACCGTGTCCGCTCCAAAAGCGTCTAATAACACGGGTGTTGACACAGTAGATGTAAACACGATTCCAGTCGTTTCTGTTGATGACGACGAGATTTGGTAAGATGCGTGCGGTAGCGAGAAGCGTACGTGGTGCAACGCATTTGAAAAACGAAAAGCCTTGCCAAGACGCAAGCGAGGTGAGGCTTTATAACGGCTATACTGTTTCTGCCGTGGCTGATGGGCATGGAAGTGATTCTTGCCCATTTAGCGACGAGGGTTCAAAGGCGGCAGTTACGGTGTTGCATCAGTTTTTTTCAAACATTTTGATAAATGCCAAGCATAGCGACGCTTACTTAACAATCGACACGAACAAAGAAATTTGGATTCCGAAGCAACTCGAGAATTTGTGGAAACAAAGAGTGCGAGAGATTCATAAGGAAAAACAGCGAGAACTGGACGAGGGCTTGCCTTTTCCATATACTTTGTACGGAACGACGATTCTTGTTGTGGTGCAGTGCGAAAGCTTTATTTTTTCGTTGCAGCTTGGCGACGGCGACATCGTTTTTATTTATGACGATCACATTGCGGAATGGTTTA
>JAVBKL010000066.1:0-31346 GCA_031554055.1 Eubacteriales bacterium
ATAAGAATCGCCCCTATGTTGACGTTGACGATTTGCTAAAACAAATTGACCAAGCCACTTATGACAAAATTTCGAGATTTGCTTACCTTGTCGACTATACCAATGACCGTACAAACATCAACACTGCTACAGAAGAGCAGCTAAAAAAAGTCGGCTTTACAGAACAACAAGTGACAGGGCTTAAAAACTGGCGAAAGTTTACCGATTGGTCAAAAGTGCCGATTGATGTAAGCAAGTTTGATGACAAGATTACACTCTATACGAATATTAACAACTGTACAGTAAATGAACTAAAGACTTTGACTGACCTTATGACAAACCAACTTGCCCAAACGATTGTTGATTACCGTACAGATCAACCGTTTGGTAGCCTTGAAGAAGTGAAAGAGTTCTTAAAGAGCAAAGAAGCAAGCAACGTGGCCAGTGCAATTTCTAAATATATTGTGTTAAGATAATTTATGAGAGCGATGCCCATTCACAATGGGAATCGCTTCTTTTATTTGAAAAAATTATTGACAAACAATAATTTGATGACTACACTAGAACAATATATTATTGAATAACAATAATTAGGAGGTAAGTATGAAGCAGAATATTTTGGTTTGGCTTTTAGCAATTGAAGCGACGATATGCGTGATCCTTTCCTTTATACAAATTTCATTTGCAAATATTTTTTCATCGGTAATGGCATTTCCGTTTGATCAATTCGGTTTGGGACTGCGTACGCTTTCCCTTTCGAGTACAGTGGGTAACATTGCGGCGGTTGTATTTTATATTGCGTTCTGCTCTCTGCCGTTTGTTGCACTGTTTGCCATTTGGAAAAAAAGGAAACTAAACGCCGAGGACTCTCTGCTCGGGTTGCTTGGAGTGGTGCTTTTTGTTGTGCTCTATTTGATGATCAACCCTTACTTAATCGAAATGTTTTCAGCCAGTGCAGCTGCACAGACCTTTGGAAAATCAATGCTCGGCAGCATGGTGTACTCCGTGCTTTGTGGCTACTTTGTTTTGCGGGTTCTGCGGATTTTTTTGCTGGCAACACGGCAAAATTGGAACACTATATGGTTGTCATGCTCAATTTACTTTTTGTGATTTTTGTATACATGGCGTTTGGTGCTTGCTTCGGAAATCTACTTGAATCTATTTCATCACTGCAGGCAGGCAACACAGGAAATGAACATCTGCTGGGGGCAAGTTATGTATTTCTTGTTCTGCAATTTATTGTGAACTCCCTCCCCTATGTGCTGGATATTTTTATTGTGTTTGCGGCAATTCGTTTGCTTAATGAAATGAGGACTGACCGTTACTCCAATGAAACAGTTGTAGCGGCAGAGCGTCTATCACGTTTGTGTTCGGTGGTCCTGACTGTTGCCGTGCTATCCAATATTACTTTTAATCTGCTGGAACTGATGTTTGCAAAGTCATTGATGATACTCACCACGACCGTTCAAATTCCTGTGTTGTCCATCCTATTCATACTTGGGGTACTGCTCCTTACCCGCTTTGTGGCAGAGAACAAACAACTCAAAGATGAAAACGACCAATTTATTTAGGGGTGGACTATGGCAATACGAATTTATTTGGAGGATGTTTTAAAGGACAGGCAAATGACCTCGAAAGAACTCTGCTCTCTTGTGGGCATAACAGAAGCGAATCTTTCCATTTTGAGAAGCGGCAAAGCTCGGGGCGTTCGGTTTGGAACAATCAACAAAATTTGTTGGCATTTAAAATGTGATGTTGGCGATATTCTAAAATTTGATGGGAAGTTGGAGGATGACGATGAGGAATAAAAAAATAATTGCTGTGCTCTGCATTTTGTTATTAAATACCTTGTCAGGCTGTCAACTGGCAAAAGTAAACGTCGGAACAAGTTTATATGAAGACAGTATGGTCGGCATCTTTGTTACAACCGAATATCTTGACTTGTTCGATATGGAAGGCTATCTGAATGACAACATTAAAAATTTTAAAGGCGGCAACATTTTTGTGGGTGCTGACGCCAAGAAAAATATGGGTCGGATATACGCAACGCTTTCGGAACGCATTTTGACAAATGAAGAAACAGGCGAAACGTCCACAACAGAAGAGTATGTGTTTCCGATTGAGGGTATTTCTTATTTCACGGCAACCGTGCTACCGATGAGCGGACGCAGCAGCTACCACACATCTATTTCAGACCCAGCCATTAGCGATGGACACACGAGTTTCGGCAATGACAGCACTGCACTGGAAGGAACGATTTACACGTCCATTTCTGAAAAAGCTCTCACATTCTATTTCAACCCTGTATACCAGAGCACCGATGGCCGAGTTTATTTAACTGCCGGCACTGGCATGACAGCGCCGATGGATGGTGAAGGAACAGAAATGTCACAATCCATGGATGCAACCACCACGGTGACGGAAAATGGGAAGGCTGTGACAAAAAGTTTCTCCGTAAAACTAAGCGTCAGTAGTATGTTTGCACCCGAAAAAATTGTAATTTTGCAAATGGATACGGATAATAAAGTTGCCTCCTGCAGTGAATATGCACCGGACGCACTTCCCAAAAGCATCACACCAGAACAGAGAACTGCCTATATTATTGTTGAAACGCACAAGAAAAACGCAGAGGGTACAACCATTGTTTCACGCAATATCTATGGGCATGACATGAAAAGCATTGAAACGTTTTCAGCAAGAAGTGACGGTATCTGCGTGAAGCAATGGGTGCAAATTCAGTGGCATGAATGATCGCCAATCCCGTTTTCATTTGCACTTAAATGCTAATTTTAAAATCCTTGACAGATAATTGTAATATAATTATAATATAATTATGAAAAGCATAAGTTTTGAATGGGACGAAAACAAAAATTTAATTAACCAGAAAAAACATAAAATATCATTTGATGAAGCAGAGACGGTATTTTATGACGAAGACGCAAGAGTAATAGACGACCCAGAGCATTCTGTGGAGGAGGAACGATTTATTATTTTAGGGCTTAGCAAAAAAGCCAATTTGCTTGTAGTTTGTCATTGCTACAGATCTTCCGAGACAGTAATTCGTATTATTTCTGCTAGAAAAGCTACAAAAACTGAAACAAGACAATATCAAAATTATCAGGAATGAGGTGATAGCATGAGAGAAGAATACGATTTTTCACAATCACAAAAAAATCAATTTGCAAAAAATTTGAAAAAGCAGATTACCATTAACATTGATACCGATACAATTAATTATTTTAAAATGCAATCCCAAGAATCGGGTATACCGTATCAAACACTCATAAATCTTTATCTTTCTGATTGTGCTACACAAAATAGGCAACTAGAAATGTTGTGGAAGTAAGCTAGTATACCATTTTTATAGTTACCTACTTATCACATCAAATTCTGGAAACCCACTCGAGTGCGGTGCAATCGTTATCTGTGGAAAAAACACAGTCACTGCACTCGGCTTCATATAAAAATTTTTGGGATCAAAATATTTAGGCACAAGTTCTTCGTAATCACTAAAATAATTCCCTTCCCCACTTTTAATCTGGCTTGCAATCTGGGTATTTATTTCTTTTATTATATCTTGTTGGGTTTTGTTGTACCTTGCGAGCACTTCTTTAAAATAAATCCGTTTGGCTAGTTTTAAATTCCAAGTGTCCGCTTCTCTTTCAGTTTGTCCATTTGCCCCGCCCGTGTACATAAAATAGTCTGTGTAGTTGCTAAAAATATCATCCGCATTTGTAACAGTAAACTCGCTCATAAACTCATACTCGTGAAACGGAAAATTATTTGCCTGCATCTCCAGAAGTGTCGCAACCGCCTCGTTATATAATTTCCCTTCACAAAATTTCTTTTTAACCAACGCTTTGTTTTTATAATACTGGTTCAGCCAAAACGTAAAAAATGTAGGGCGGTACGCAACAATCTCGGGGTATTTTAAACTGTACTTGAGCACATTTGTTTCTTCGTATTTCAGTTCATTTTCAATTGTGTTTTCTTGAACAAAATATTCCATAGGCTCACTCCATAAAGTAGTTTTCCTATACTCTATGAATGATGCCGTATTAATTCTATTAACTGTTGAAATAAAATTCATTCGTGGTAGAATGGATATACCTAATTGAAAACCCAAAGGAGGCTTTTTTATGAAGATGTGTCATGTCACTTTAAGAGTGAAAGATATGGATCAGTCGCTACGTTTTTATGAGGAAATTTTAAAACTGCCACTAAAAAGACGTTTTAGCAGCCCACCCGATATGGATATTGCATTTTTAGCAGATGGTGAAACAGAGGTCGAGTTAATCTATAGCCCATCACAAAAGGAATTTTCACCCTGTGCAAATATTTCATTTGGCTTTGAGGTTGACTCACTCGACGAAATGCTTGCGAGATTTTATGAATACAAAATTATCCCTTCGTCCGAAATCATTCAGCCTAATCCAACGATTAAGTTCTTTTATGTAAAAGACCCAGATGGTTTTACCGTGCAGTTTGTAGAGTACACAAAAAACTTAAAATAAACAAAAAATCGGGCGGCTCAGATTTTGAGCATTACCCGATTTTTTGTTTTCTTACTCTCTTATTTGTCCGTTTCCATAAATAATATACTTTGTTGTTGTGAGCTCTTTCAGCCCCATAGGCCCCCTTGCATGTAGCTTTTGTGTGCTAATTCCAATCTCTGCACCAAAGCCAAACTGCTCGCCATCTGTAAATCTCGTGGACGCATTCACATACACACAAGCCGAATCTACTTCATCTAAAAACCTTTGGCTATTTTTGTAACTCTCGGTCAAAATCGCTTCGGAATGCCCAGTTGAATATTTTTCTATGTGAGCAAGGGCACAGTCGATGTCATCCACAACCCTCATTGCTAAGATATAATCATGAAACTCTGTGGCATAGTCCTCATCTGTTGCGTCGATTACGCTTGGAATCATCGCCTTCACGTTTGAGTCTGCACGAATTTCTACATTTTTAGAATACAATTGCTCACACAGTTCTGGCAAAATCCTCTTCGCTATTCCTTTATGAATCAGCACCGTTTCACACGCATTACAAACCGCTGGGCGTTGTGTCTTTGCGTTCATGATGATACGAATGGCATTGTCAGCGTCGGCTGTTTCGTCAACAAAAATATGGCAGTTGCCAATCCCAGTTTCAATCACTGGAATGGTGCTGTTTTCGATCACCGATTGAATCAACCCCGCACCGCCCCTAGGAATCAAAACGTCAACATACTCTTTTAACTTCATAAATCGATTTGCCGTTTCCCTTGAAGTATCTGTGATCAGCGTAACGATGTCCTCGGGCAATCCCGAGTTTTCTCGAAACACTTTCACAATCGCAATATTTGAGTGTATGGCTTCTTTTCCGCCACGCAAAATAACAGAACTGCCAGCCTTCAAGCAAAGCCCAAAAGCATCCGACGTTACATTCGGCCTTGCTTCATAAATGATTCCGATTACGCCCATTGCGACACGTTGCTTGCCTATTTTAAGTCCGTTTGGCATGGTGTTCATTGCAAGCACCTCGCCAAGCGGATCTGGCAATGCCGCAATCTGGCGAAGCCCATCCGCCATAGAAAGAATTCGCTCGGGACTTAGCTTTAATCTGTCAAGCAAAGCTTCTCCAACATGATTATCTATTGCATTTTTCAAGTCAACTTCATTTTCTGCCAGTATATATTCTAAATTGTTGCAAAGCCCAGCAGCACAAGAAAGCAATGCCGCATTTCGTTCCTCTGCGGATAAACACCGTATTTTTCTCGCTGCAAGCTTTGCGTTTTCGCCGATTTTTATTAAATCCATTGGCTCACTTCCCTTCCCCTTTAAACAAAGTTCCAATTTCTGAACCTTCAAGCAACTCAAATAAAATGGTTGGGTCACATCCACTCACAATAAAAGTATGAATCCCTCGTGGCATAAGCATTTTTGCCGCCGATACTTTTGTTGCCATGCCGCCTGTGCCAAGGTTTCCGCTTGAGCCTGTTGCACTGTCCACAATTTCGTCACTGATTATGTCCACTTCAGAAATCAACTTGGCCTCCGAATTTTTATGTGGGTCGCCGTCATACAGTCCATCAATGTCTGATAAGATGATCAGAGCATCGGCATCAATCAAGTCCGCCACGTACGCCGAAAGCGTATCGTTGTCACTAAACTCGATTTCATCTACAGCAACTGTGTCGTTTTCATTTACAATCGGGATTACACCAAGTTCAAGGAGTGCCGAAAATGTATTTTTTGCGTGGGAACGACGCACAGGAAAATCCACAACGTCCTTTGTAAGCAAAATTTGTGCCACTATTTGATTGTACTGCATAAAAAAGTTTTCATAAATCTGCATGAGTATCGCTTGTCCCACGGCAGATGCCGCTTGCTTGCCCTGTACGTCACGTGGTCTTGAAGTTAGCCCAAGTCTATCCGCACCCACTGCAATCGCCCCAGACGACACCAAAACAACCTCGTATCCGCTGTTGTGCAAGTCGGAGAGCACCCACGAAAGCTTTTCTATTCTTTTTAAATTTAATTTGCCACTTTCATGGGTTAGCGTGGTGGTTCCAACCTTAATCACAATTCTTTTTATACTTTCAATTTTACGCATAGTGCCCTCCAGAAATGTATCTGCTCTTTTGGCTATATTTTATTATTATTTTTACAATATTGCAATACGTAACTCAAACACCCTAAAAAATATTAACTTAATTTTACTTTTTTAAAAAAGGGATTGCAAAATCTCTGTAGAATTGTTATAAATATAGGTAGGTTACAAATGTACATGGCTATAGTCGTTTTATTTTTATAAACTTGCGTTATAAAATAAAATTACTAAAAGACTAATTAGGAGGAGATTACAATGATACAATTTCTTGTAGGAGAAAAGGGTCAAGGTAAAACTAAGCGTTTAATAGAAATGGCAAATGAGGCAGTCAAAACAACTGATGGGCATATCGTCTATATCGAGCATGATAAAAGACATATGTACGACTTACACCGTGACGTACGTTTCGTTGAGACTGGAAGCTTTCCTCTGTCGAACTATAGAGAATTTATCGGCTTTACTTGCGGCATCTTATCACAAGACAACGATATAAAAGAAATTTATGTAGATGGTTATACAAAAGTTGTTCGTGATGTGGATAACGAGAGCCTTGTTAAACTTGTTAAGAAGCTTGAGAAACTATCCGCTTCAAACACAGTTGATTTTATTTTGTCCATGAACTGTGAAGAAGATTCATTACCAGAAGAAGTAAAAGCTTTGGTGATTAAGTAAAACTTATAAACTTGTCATTAGAATAATGAATCCCCCCTTTGAATAAAATTTATGAAGGGGGGATTTTTTATGCCAAAACGCAAGTTTAAGTACAAAACCAGTATGCGGTTTAAGCGAAGATACAAACACACCGAAAACATTGCCGCAGTCCTTGTGGCTTTTTTCATTATTATCGTTGGGTTTGTGGCTCTGTTTCAGTTTTTTTCAAGCTCTGGAAAAAAAATAAATATTCCCATTGAGAATGTATCAAACTTTAAAATACCGCATAAAAATCTTCCTGTTTTAAAAACACTCGCCGCAAAATACGGAATAGATTTTTCAGAACTTGTAACCATCTATTCCCTTGAACAAAACTTTTTTCCTTCAAAATCACAGGCAGTGGACGCCGCAGAAATCGAGCGAAGTTTCTTAATCAATTACGATAGCATTCGCAAGTCTTATAAGCCAAAAGAACTTGCACCTTATTACAATATGCTAAACACCTTGTTTGAAGAAATAAAATACTTTCCTATTCCCTCGGGTTATGACAACGAAGAAAGCCCAAGCTATATGTTTGGTGATAACTTTAATCTAAAAAACAGCAAGACCACAGACATCATTGACCGTGAAAATATTCGTGGACGAATCCCGATTATGAGCCTTGGCGGCGGCACCGTGGAGAGCATTGGACTCAAAGAAGATACAGGCTTCCAAATAAAAATTAAAACTTCACAGGAAACCATTTACACCTATTCCTATTTGGACAGTGTTTCTGATGGGCTTGTGACAGGCTCGCTTGTTCAGCCAGGGCAGCTTCTTGGGTTTATGGGTGCGGTGCAAAATATCCCTGTGAGACTTGCCATCTCCATTTCACCAAAGTTTGCATTAACCTCAAAAGAGTTTTTTATCAACCCCTACCCTTTTTTACGTTCTGTCGAAGCAACCCGAGCAGAATACAAACCACAATAGCGTTGATGTTTCGTCAATAACTTACAATTTAATTCTTAATAATTCAATTTTCTTTAACAATAATTTATTTTTCACTTTTCTGTAAATAAAAAGTACACAAATTATTAATCATTCATAGACATAAAGCATAAATAATGCTAAAATGATACCAAGCAATTTATATTTAAGAATGGAATTTCAAGAGGTGCTGTACATGGAAATAATTGACTGGGTTGGCTTTTTAATGCCTTATGAACAAGCTGTAAACGAGCTTAAATTGAAATTCTCAAACCTCGCCTCCGATTTTAAAAAGCAGGCGCAACATTCACCGATTGAACACGTTGACGGAAGAGTCAAGCGTGTTGCGAGCATATTAGAAAAAGCCCACCGCAAAAATATTGACTATGCTCATATAGCTGAAAAAATCGAGGACATTGCCGGAATCAGAATTATCTGTAAGTTCGTTGAGGACATTGACAAGGTCGTTGAGATGCTTCACATCAGAGACGGAATCGACTTAACCATTACACAAGAACGAGATTATATCACCAATACAAAACCTAGCGGATACAGAAGTTATCACATACTGATCACGTATCCTTTGATCACCACCAGTGGACCTTTTCGAGTGGCAGCCGAAATTCAAATTCGCACCATGTCCATGGATTTTTGGGCAACCATAGAACATTCAATCAAATACAAGTACAGTGGTAACTTGCCCGACGATTTACAAACCCGCCTAAAAAACGCCGCCGAAGCTTCTTTTCAGCTCGATAAAGAAATGGGCTATATCCGTGGCGAAATCGTTGAGGCACAACGAGTTGTACAACAACGCAACGACTTGGTTGACCAAATCCTTAGAAAAGTGGAGAAGCTTCACTTCATGGTGAAGTTTGATAAAGCAAACGAACTCAACCGCCAGTTCATGGAGATTTACGAAGAGGGAAATCTTGAGAAGCTGCAAGGTTTTAACCAGCAGTTAAGTCTCATGGCGAAACTTTATAACGTGCAACATTCATAAAAACTTTTATTACTGCAAACTGGGGAACGACAGCCGACCATAGGTTTTCGCTCCCCTGTTTTTTTGTAATTATACGAAACCGAAGGAGATGTCCTGCCTATGAGAAAGAAGCTAATTTTTGGATTTCCGCCATATTCATTGCTTCTATATGTTCAGCTTTCCTGTTTGGGGGCTATTCAAAAACCATCAGTGAAGCATTGAACAAAACGAAACCCGATAAAATATTTATTCTTCATGAAGAAAAAAGTGCGGCCGGAAGCATCGTTTTTTATAATGTTCCTGACTATGATGGTTTGAGTGTCGCTTTTGTAAAAATAGATTTTTGGGGATACAAAACAGTTTATAGCGGTGTCCAGGGCGACTTTCATTTGGCATTAAAGAAATTTGGAATCAATTATAATTATTTCCCTAAAGTGAAGGGAACACCATTCCCAATTTTGTACGGAGCAGTCGAAAATAACGAAATTTCAGATATGAAACTTGTTGATAGTGAAACAGGCAAAGAAATGTCAAGATTTGAGATAGACACTAGGGATTCATTTCGATGGAAAAAAGTAGTCGGCTAACATCTTTGTCGCATGTTCTCTTATTTTAGTTTTAAAATAAAAAAAGCATCCAATTTTTATGGTTGCCTTTTTATGTTATAGGAAACTGCTTTGCTCATTTTTTTTGCTTTTTCAAAAAAATCTCAGTATACGTGATTGGTATCTTATCAGTAGCTCTTTTTATGGAATGAGCCCTAGTGCCTTGATATACAAGGTCTACAACCATGCCCTTTTCCAATAATTTGTATTGTAGTTCTGATACAATTAACCCGAGTTCACTCTTGTCAGCCAGCAAAAATGTAACAACGTATGTTGGGGAAGCTACCATCCAACCTCCATGTTTTTCTTTCTTCTTCACAATAGACTTGACAGATACCAAAGGTTTACTCCATATATTTCTGTAGTAAGAATGAATTAAGTATACTAATGTTATAGCAATGTGAAAAAATAGAACCTGATAAGTATAATCAGGTATCGAGGGGAAAGATGCTACAATAAAAAAATATATAGCCACAAAGATAGTCGTAATTACTGGCAACATATACCGAGCTCCCTTTCATCTTATACTTATGGATTTCCTTGGTTTTGGTGCCCTTCCACGGTAAAATAAAAGCATAGAGGGATTTTTATGGCGATAAGAGAGTGAATAAACCAGTCCAAGAAAAATGTAATTAGCAATAGACCGAATGAACCAAAAAACACAACTCTCTATCCCATATAATTTAAATTTAAAAACAAGTATCTATTTCCTTTTTGGATTGCTTCCATGTTTTGGCTTTCCGCCTTGATAAGCCATTCTTCTCGGGCGAATCAAACACTTCTTATCAAACCCAATTAAATCATCTCGCCCAGCTTTTTTTAAGGCTTCTTGCACCAGCTCAAAATTCTGCGGCAACCTAAATTGAATCAACGCCCTCTGCATCGCTTTGTGGTGTGGGTGCTTGGGGACATAAATGTCTTGCCCCTTCATATCTTTTTCGGTGTAATACATACAGGTCGATACTGTTCCGGGGGTTGGGTAAAAATCCTGCACTTGCTCTGGCATATACCCCAGTTCCCTTAAATATTCGGCAAGCTCAATGGCGGCGTTCAAATCGCTACCGGGGTGGCTGGACATCAGATACGGCACAAGGAATTGGTTCATGCCGTGTTTTTTATTTATCTCATAATATTTATTTCTGAAACTCTCATACACTTGCTTACCCGGCTTGCCCATGTTTTTTAAAACCCTATCCGAAATATGTTCGGGGGCAACCTTGAGCTGTCCGCTTACATGATATTTTACGAGTTCTTCAAAAAACTCGGTGTTCTTGTCGCTAATTAAATAATCATATCGTATGCCCGATCTGACAAAAACTTTTTTCACATTCGGCAACTCTCGAAGCTTTCGAAGCAACGAAAGAAAATCACTGTGATCCACCTTCAACTGTTTACAAGGACTTGGGAATAGACAATTTCTTTCTTTGCAAGCACCCTCTTTGAGTTGCTTGTCACAGGCTGGTTTTCTAAAATTCGCAGTAGGCCCTCCCACATCATGAATATAGCCTTTAAAATCTGGTTCCCAAATAATCTTACCCGCTTCTTGCAAAATAGACTTGTGGCTTCTTGATTGCACGAGTCGCCCTTGGTGAAACGTCAACGCACAAAAATTGCAGCTACCAAAACAACCACGGTTGCTGATGATGCTAAACTTAACTTCTTCTATCGCTGGAACGACAGGTGCTTTACCAAGACTTTCATACGAGGGATGATAATTCCTCATGTACGGAAGTGCAAAAACTGCATCCAGCTCGTTCGTAGTAAGCGGCTTTGACGGACTTTGTTGCACCACAAATAAATCCCCATAGCTCTCCACTAAATTCTTTGCCGTGATAAAATCCGAATTTTCGTGTTGAATCTTAAAGCTGTTTGTATACTGCCCTTTCGAGCCTACCACCTCTTTATAAGTCGGCAGCATGATGTAATCCACCAAATTTTCAGTGGTCTTTGTTTTGTACACAGTGCCCTTCACAAAGCTAATGTGTTGCACTTCAAGCCCTGAGTCAAGTGCCTCCGCAATTTCTACAATTTGGTGCTCGCCCATGCCATACACCAAAATATCAGCTGCCGCATCCAAAAGTATCGAACGGCGTACTTTGTTATCCCAATAATCGTAATGGCTAAGTCGTCTTAAACTCGCCTCAATTCCGCCGACAATGATAACGGTGTCTTTGTACGCTTCTCTAATTTTATTTCCATAAACGATGGTGGCACGGTCGGGTCGTAGCCCCATTTTTGCGTTTGGCGAATACATATCTTTGTCTCGCAATTTTTTTGCCACGCTGTAGTGATTCACCATGGAATCTATGTTGCCACCTGTGACTAAAAAGCCGAGACGTGGCTTGCCAAACTCTTTAAAGCTCTCGATATTTTTCCAATCGGGCTGTGCAATGATCCCAACCGAATAGCCACGGCTCTCAAGCAATCTTGCAATAATCGCTGCACCAAAAGACGGGTGATCCACATACGCATCACCTGTCACCAAAACAAAATCCGCTACTTCTGTTTTTAATTCTTCTTTTTTTATAGGTAAAAAACTCATCAGTTCATCAGCCAACTTTTCGAATACTTATTTTTAATTCTTCCATCCAAAACCTTTGCAAACCCAAGCGGAAACCCATCCACACAAACCAAATTCCAACCGTCATGCGCGTCATGATCAAAGCTTTCACCTTTTAAATACCGAAACAAACCCTCTTCGCCCCGAGCAAAATCAATGACAAACCGAGCATCTTCTTTTTTCATTCCCATAGCGAGTGCCTGTGAAGGCTCAAACCGCTTGTTCAAAATATCCCCCAAGTAAAAACCGCTTCGCATCAGACGCAAGCCTTTCAGCTGTGGCACTCCATTGGGAATTAGCATCAAACTTTCCCCGTGCAGTTCAAAGTTTCCGGTAAAGGCTCTGTTTAAGAACTTCTCACAAAATTCATGATACAACTCCATGCCTTTTATATCTGTTTTTTTTGCAACAGGGGTTTCAAACTCTTCTGGTAAACCCCTCTTCTCGAGGTAAGCTAAGAAATGCCCTTCACCGTTTGTTTTATGCGGCAATAACCTTGCACAACCCGAATACTCGCCAAACCCTTTTGCAAAACCATATTTTTCATGCTCAATTTTTATTAGTTCAAAATCACTGTGCTCGCTCAAAAATTCGCCAATCATCTGCTCATTTTCTTCTGGTGCAAACGTGCAAGTCGAATACATCATTCTTCCACCGTTTTTTAACATCTTGGCGGCATTTGAGAGGATTCCCCTTTGTATTTCGCAAAACTGCAAAATTTTGTCAGGCTCCCAATTTTTTATCGCATCGGGGTCTTTTCTAAACATTCCCTCGCCCGAACAAGGTGCGTCCACCAAAATTCTGTCAAAAAATCCAGTAAACCTCGAAACAAGCCGCTCTGGTTGCTCGTTTGAAACAATTACATTGGTTATGCCCATGATTTCTATATTTTTAAGCAACCCTTTAAGCCTTGTCGCACTCACGTCGTTACAAACCAAAACGCCTGTGCCGTTTAGCTTCGCCGCAATCGCCGTGCTTTTCCCCCCTGGTGCTGAACAAATATCAAGCACACGGTGCCCCTCACAAATATCCATGACACTTGCAGGTGCCATTGCACTCGGTTCTTGAATATAATACAAACCAGCGTGATAATAAGGACTTTTTCCCGCACGAAAATCGGATTCAGAATAATAAAATCCATTTTCGCACCACTTAACAGGCGTAAGTTCGGTATTCATCAAACTTTTCAATTGCTGCGGCGAAACTTTAAGCGTATTCGCTCGTAGCCCTTGAAAGTAATTTTTTTCATAACTCGCAATAAATTCATCATATTCATCTTGAAGCAAAACTTTCATTTTGCTGGTAAAATCTTCGGGTAGGTTCATTTTTTACAACTCCGACTTCTTTTATAATACTTCTTTAATTATACACACATCGGCTCAAATTTGCAAAAAAAGTTTGGTATATAAAACTTCCAACCAAGAAAAATTAAAATAGAAAAAACACAAAAACTGTTGACAATACCGATTTTAGTCTGTACTTTATTTTATAGGGAAACATTTTTTCGGTAGTAATTCGTAACTTGGGGGCCATTCTTAATGGAAAAGAAAATTCAAAAAGCTTATAATAACGATAGCATCACTTCTTTAAAGGGTGCAGACCGTGTAAGAAAACGTCCGTCCGTCATTTTCGGCTCAGACGGAATCGACGGTTGCCAGCATTCTATTTTCGAAATTCTTTCAAACTCGATTGACGAAGCTCGTGAGGGTTACGGAAACAAAATTGAGATTACAAGATTCAAAGACCATTCCATTTTAATTCGTGATTTTGGGCGTGGCATACCGGTTGACTTCAATCCAAAAGAGGACAAATACAACTGGGAGCTTGTTTTTTGCGAGCTTTATGCCGGCGGAAAATTTGAGAACAACAGCGAAGAAAGCTATTCCTTTAGCTTAGGTCTAAACGGACTTGGGCTTTGTTCCACACAATATAGCTCCGAATACATGGAAGTGACCATCATCAACGACGGATATGAATACCGCTTGAAATTTGAAAAAGGCGAAAACGTCGGCGGACTTTACAAAGAACGGACTTCCATAAAAAAAACTGGCACAACAATAAAATGGCGACCAGACCGTGAAGTTTTTACGGACATCAACGTGCCACTGTCGTATTTTCAAGAAGTTTTACGAAGACAGGCAATTGTAAACTCTGGACTTTTGTTCATCTTAACCGACCAAGAAAGCGGCGAAACTTTCGAGTTTTGCTACAAAAACGGAATTTCTGATTACATCGTCGAGATTTCAAACAGCAAGAGTTTTACAGAACCCAAGTTTTTTACAAATGAAACAAGGGGTCGTGACCGTGAAGATAAACCGGAATACCGTTTAAAGTATGATCTTGTTTTTTGTTTTAACAACGACGTAAACGTCATCGAATATTATCACAACTCAAGTTATCTTGAGTACGGCGGCTCGCCAGATAAAGCGGTGCGTTCTTCTTTTGTTTCTGCCATTGACAGTTATTTAAAAACAAATAACCTCTATAAAAAAGACGAAAAGAAACTCACATACAACGATATTGAGGATAGTTTGATTTTAATTTCAAACTCATTTTCTACCGTAACAAGCTACGAAAACCAAACAAAAAAATCCATTACGAACAAATTTATTCAAGAGTCTATGACCGACTTTTTGAAGAAGCAGCTCGAAATTTATTTCATCGAGAACAAAGCCGAAGCGGATAAAATAGCCGCTCAAGTGCTCATCAACAAACGAAGCCGTGAGACAGCGGAAAAAACTAGAATCAGTATTCGCAAGAAGCTGACAGGCAGCCTTGATATTAACAACCGAGTTGAAAAATTTGTAAACTGCCGCACCAAGGACATTAAGAGGCGTGAAATTTATATAGTTGAGGGTGATTCGGCTCTCGGCTCTTGCAAAATGGGGCGAGATGCCGAGTTTCAAGCCATCATGCCTGTGCGTGGAAAAATCCTTAACTGCTTAAAAGCCGATTATGAAAAAATATTTAACAACGAAATCATAACCGATTTAATTCGTGTGCTTGGCTGTGGCGTCGAGATTAAAACCAAACACAACCGTGACTTAAATTCCTTTGAACTCGCCAACTTGCGTTGGGATAAAATCATTATCTGCACCGATGCGGACGTGGACGGTTTTCAAATTCGAACGCTCATACTCACCATGATTTACAGATTAATGCCCACGCTCATCGACTCGCATAAAGTTTTTATCGCCGAGTCACCGCTTTATGAAATCACGGCTGGCAAAAAAACCTTGTTCGCCTACAGCGACAAAGAAAAAGCAGAAATGATAAAAAAAATAAATGGCAAACACAGCATTCAGCGTTCCAAAGGACTCGGCGAGAACGAGCCAGAAATGATGTGGCAAACCACCATGAACCCCGAAACAAGACGGCTCATTCAAGTGATGCCCGAAGATTTAAAGAGCACACAAAACATGTTTGAAACTTTGCTTGGCGATAATTTAAAGAGCCGAAAAGAGTTTATTGAAGACTTTGGACACAAGTATATTGACTTAACAGATATTTCATAGGGAGGGTATAAATGTCTGGAAAAACCAACGTAACACAGCAGAACATTACAGAAACGCTGGAGCTAAATTATATGCCCTATGCGATGAGCGTCATCATCTCTCGGGCAATTCCAGAAATTGATGGTTTCAAGCCGTCACACAGAAAATTATTATACACCATGTATAAGATGGGGCTTTTAAATAGTGGAAGAGTAAAATCGGCAGACGTTGTGGGGCAAACCATGCGGTTAAACCCCCATGGTGACGGTGCAATTTATGAAACACTTGTTCGTTTAACAAGGGGCAACGACGCCCTCTTGCACCCATTTATTGACTCAAAAGGAAACTTCGGCAAGCAATATTCAAGAGACATGGCGTACGCCGCCAGCCGATACACAGAAGTAAAACTCGACGCCATCTGTGCCGAGATTTTTAAAGACATTGACAAAGATTCCGTTGACTTTGTTGACAACTACAACGGAACCACCAAAGAGCCGCTGCTCTTCCCTACTACATTCCCAAATGTTTTGGTCACACCAAACCAAGGAATCGCTGTTGGTATGGCTTCAAACATTTGCAGTTTTAACTTGCAAGAAGTTTGTGCGGCAACCATTGCGTACATCAAGAACCCAGACGCAAGCCTGTTAGAACTTTTAAAAGCACCCGACTTTTCCACTGGCGGACAGCTCATTTACAACCAAAAAGACATCGAGCAAATTTATCAAACGGGTCGTGGCAGCGTAAAAGTTCGTGCAAAATATCGCCACGACAAAAAGCAAAGCCTCATTGAAATTTATGAGATTCCCTACACCACAACGGTGGAAGTCATCATCGATAAAATCGTTATGCTCGTGAAAAGTGGAAAAATCAAAGACGTAATAGACGTGCGTGACGAAACCGACTTAAACGGTTTAAAAATTGCCATCGACATTCGCCGTAACACCGACCCCGATATGCTCATGCACAAACTCTATAGCCTAACCTCGCTGTCCGATACCTTTAGTTGCAACTTTAATATTTTGGTCGATTCCAAGCCACGCACTATGGGCGTTTACGAAACACTTTCGGAATGGTTAAAATTTAGAACGAGCTGTTTACGCCGACAATTTGCGTTTGACATTGCCAAAAAAACCGAGAAACTGCACTTGCTCGAAGGCCTTGCCAAAGTGTTGCTCGACATTGACCGTGCCATTAAAATCATTCGTGAAACAGAAGACGAGAGGCGAGTGATTCCAAACCTCTGCACAGGCTTTAGCATTGACGAAATCCAAGCCGATTATATTTGCGAAATTAAACTTCGTAACTTAAACCGTGAGTACCTCTTAAACCGAGTGAACGAACATGACGAGCTTGTTCGTGACATCGAAAAACTAAAAGACCTTGTGTCCAACGACAAAAAAATCCATGAAGTCATCTGTTCACAACTGAAAGAAATCAGCAAAAAATACGGCAAGCCAAGACGTACAGAAATCATAACCGAAGACAAAGTGGTGACGGTTGCCGAACATGAATTTATTGAAGATTATTCTCTCAAATTATTTTTAACCGCACACAATTACTTCAAAAAAATCTCGCTCGTGTCGCTCCGCTCCGCATCAGAGCAAAACCTAAAGGACGACGACACCGTGATTCAAGAACTCGAAGCCACCAATAAATCCGACTTGCTTTTGTTCTCAAACAAGTGCAACGTCTACAAGTCAAAGGTTCACGAATTAAACGACTGCAAGGCGTCAAGCCTTGGCGAATATCTCACCAACCTCTTAGGCCTTGAAGAAGACGAAAAAATCATTTACATGGCAAACACCATAAGCTACAAAGGCTACATGATTTTTGCGTTTGAAAACGGAAAAGCTGCAAAAATCTTGATGGACAGCTACGCCACAAAGGTCAACCGCAAAAAACTTGTAAACGCATATTCCGATAAATCACCGCTCATTTTTGCGGAGCATATCCTTACAGACTCTGAATATTTTGCCATGCGTGATACCGATAAGGCGAGCATTTTTAACACGTCCATGCTCCCCGAATCCGCAACAAAAAACTACTTGGGCGTTCAAGTTTACACCCTCAAGAAAAACAGTTCACTCACCAAAATTATTCCGCTAAATAAAATCAACGTAGAGGACGCCGAGTATTATCGCACCGATAAAATTCCGTCATCTGGGCATTTTATCAACGAGCGTGACAAAAATAATAATTTGTTTTAAACTTGTATCATATTCTAACCAAACCTCGAATAAATTTTGTTAAGACTAGAATTATTCGAGGTGGTTATGAAAATTTTCATTATAAAAAAAGATACTCTCCAGCTTGTTCTTTATTGCGTGTTAATTTTGATAAGTTCGGTCTTAATCATAAACAGCAGCGTCACCGATGTCATATCCATGCCGGCTTCAAAAAAGATAGTGATGATTGATGCTGGCCACGGCGGTGCCGACCCGGGTGCTTTATCAGGCAAAACCCAAGAAAAAAATATCAACTTGCAAATCGCCAAGAAGCTCCAAACATACCTTGAACAAGGCGATTCATATGTGCTCATGACACGCCAAGAAGATAAGGCACTTGCCTCAAACAAGCAATCCGATATGTACAAACGCAAAATAATTGCAAACGGAAGCGGGGCTG
Source organism: Eubacteriales bacterium (assembly GCA_031554055.1). Taxonomy (GTDB): domain Bacteria; phylum Bacillota; class Clostridia; order Lachnospirales; family JAVBKL01; genus JAVBKL01. The sequence goes on from JAVBKL010000066.1 coordinate 18,457, forward strand.
ATATTTTTGTAAGCATTCACCAAAACGCCAACCCTCGCTCCAGTGCAAAAGGTGCTCAAGTTTATTATTTCGGAAAATCCGAAAAAAGCAAACTGCTCGCACAGTGCATTCAAAAGGAAATTAAAAAATTTGCCAATCCGTCCAACAAAATGACGACGATGCCCAACACCGACTACTTTGTACTTAGGCAAACCACTATGCCCTCTGTTTTAGTTGAATGCGGCTTCATGTCAAACTCGGGCGAGAAGTGGCGGCTCACAACCGAAGACTACCAAGAGCGAATGGCTTGGGCAATTTATATCGGCATCTTGAAATATTTTGAAGCAGAACAGGACGGCGTAAGCCTAGAATAAAAAAAAACAACTCTTGCGAAAAGGGTTGTTTTTTTGTTGATTAGGAAATATTTATTAAGTCTCTAAAGAACTCTTCGTAATCAACATCAAAGACGTGCTTTAAAAGAATGAGGTCACTCACTTTGATGTTTTGTAAACCCGACTCAATATTTGCATAAGCGCTCCGAGATAAATTGCTCCCAAGCAATTGCATTTTTGTTATGACCTGTGGTTGTGTAAGCTTGCACTCCTTACGAATTTTTCGCAGATTGCCACCAATTTTAATATCTTGCAGTAAAATTTGCATCGAGACACCTCCCAATTCGCCATTAGATAGTGACATTTTTTTCTTGATTATAATAAAATGTCGTGATACAATAGCAAGCAAATACTGGCATTGCATTTTGGAGGGTTGCAAATGGAAAATTTTAGAGAGCTAATCATGAACGCCGTAGACAATACACTCGAACGTGTAATAAAACAAGATGTCGACTACCAAAACCTTGAAGAGCTTAAGACTCGTATCCTGTCCGAGCTAAAATCTGACCTAAGTGCTGAAAACTTTGACAAGGTGGAAAAAATTGTCGACTGCATGGACGGACAAAATTTTATTACCGCTATGGGATTTAGTTTTGTGAGAGTTTTGGACATTCAAAAGTTTTGTTAGTAATCCGTACGCAAAAAGGGACTGCTTGAAAAAAATTTCTCTCAAGCAATCCCTTTTATTTAGTATTTCATTGAACTTCATCAATTGTGAACTCCGCCGACATCTCATAACTATCATAATCCCCAGGTGCTCTCACCACTGAATATCCCTTAACAATTCGATATTCCCCAGCAGTAAGTTCTCCGTAAGGCCACCAGTCAACTGTAATTTCGTCAGTTTGATTTCCCTCCAACATATGTCCAATGGCGAAGAAGGCAATATCTCCAGAAATTGTGTCCATTTTCTCCCAAGCGTCACCGTTCTTGCGTTCAAGCCCATAGGGATCTCCATACATAAACTCTATCTCAGTTGTGTTTTCCAGAATAAAACTTGCACCCGATGGCGTTAACGTATCTGGCTTCACGCTCATTTTTATTTGTCCAGAACTGCGTTCTTCCTCATTGTCCACAAAAGCAAACGTATCCGACAAAACCTCTTTCAAATCAAAGTCCCTATCACTTTTAAGTCTTTCAAGCGAAAGCTTGTACTCCCCCGCTGTCAAAGAATTCCCAAACCATTCAAGCGGTACTTCATAACTAAATGTTTTTTCAACTCTATCAGGGTTTCCACAAAAACCTATGCCATCAAGTGGAACCGCTTCCCAACTATCGCCCACTTTTCTTTCAAGCTTTGGCGATAACCTCACCGCAATATCCTCGCCCGTGTTATTGAAAATCGTATACGAAATTGCAGAATCGCTCAATGAATAGCTGTTCTGCAAAACATCTAGGTATACCGGCTCTTTTGGTGTTTCTTGTGGTTGTGGCGGCTCTGACGATGCCTCTTTATTTGAAACACAGCCTATCAACATTAGCCCCATGAATGCGAGCAAAACAATCATCACAACGAATTTCTTTCCCATGCCAACCTCCCCTTTCTATTGTATCAAACGATATATTTTTATAAAAGTTCCAATGGTAGCTTAACTTCTAGCAAATAGTCTCTGTAAATTTGAATGGCGGTTGGCAGTGCTCTCTTTCGCATCTCGCCTATCGAAACAAATTCAAATCCGCAAGGTGCAATGTCTTCTTCCACCTCGCAAAGGTAGCCACACATCTTCCATTTTAAATGTGTAAATATATGCGTGGATGTGCCAATGGGAAAAATTTGCTTAACAACAAAGCCCGCTGTCTCCAAATGCCGCTTGGCTTCGCTTGCATCCAACTCTTTTTCCAAAGAATAAAATTCCCACAGCCCTTTTAGAAGTGCTTCATCTCTTTGCCTAATCAAAACCTCATGTCTGGCATTCATAACAAGAAGAACTGTTTTTGCAACTTCCTTCAAAGCCTTTTTTGCCGCCTTCTTTGGAAGCTCACTTTGCTTGCCCAGTTTCTTGGCTTTACACAAAAAACTTACAGGGCATTCATTGCACAACGGATTTTTAGGCAAACAAACCAACGCCCCAAGTTCCATCAAACTCTGATTAAAAATCCCTGGCTCATCAATGGGCATCAGCTCTTTTACAAACGCAGTAAGCCCTTTTTTCGTTGCAGTCACACCAATGTCCATTTCATTATCTTCAAGGCGAGCAAACACACGCAGTACATTTCCATCAACCGCCGGCTCTGGCAAGTTATAGCAAATGCTGGCAATTGCCCCAGCCGTATATTCACCGATTCCGGGTAGCTTCCTCAACAACGTGATACTCGTCGGAAATTCCCCTCCGTACTCGCTTTGCACAATCTTCGCAGTCTTCAAAAGATTGTGTGCTCGTGAATAATATCCAAGCCCTTCCCAAGATTTTAAAACATCATCTACCCCTGCATTCGCCAAATCCTCAATCGTAGGGAACCGCTCCATAAATCTTTTATAATAAGGCAAGACCGCGGTGATTCTTGTTTGCTGTGCCATAATTTCAGAAACCCAAATTCGGTATGGCTCACGAGTTTGTCGCCAAACCAAATCTCGCTGGTTTTTTTCGTACCAATCTTTTAGAGCTGTAACGAGCACACTCGCCCGCTTTTCATCTTTATTGCTATATAAAATCGTTGGAACCATATTCCTTTTCCCTCCTAGCACGTATTCATTATACCCCTTTTTCACGCAATTGCTAGCATAAGCTATTGTGCTATTTTTATCGCTATAAGAATACAATTTCAAAAAGGGGGAATTTCAGTGCAAAAATATATTTCAACCATTAAAGATTTCTTGGCAAAACAAAATCAAGGCGTTCGAATCGCCTTGACGCTACTTCTTATAGCCATGGCGGCATATTTTACTTACCCCGCCGCAGAACTCGTATTTAGCAATACTTCCGGCGCCAGTGCCGAAGCAACCAAGCCCAAGAAGATGCTTCCCATCTACTCTGTCGATACGCCAGACAAAAAAATCGCAATCAGCTTTGATGCAGCATGGGGAGCCGACGACACCGACCACCTCCTGCAAATCCTCAAAGACGAAGACATACGTGCCACCTTTTTTCTCTGCGGCTATTGGGTAGATAAATACCCCGATGAAGTAAAAAAAATCCACGCAAGCGGCCATGACATTGGCAACCACGGCAACACCCATGCACACGGATCACAAATAAGCAAGGACAAAAACAAAGAAGAAATACTGAAAGCCCACGAAAAGATAAAAAATCTCTTGGGGTATGAGATGACTTTGTTTCGTCCACCGTTCGGGGAATATAACAACGACGTAATTCAAGCGGCGAGTGAATTGAATTACTATACGATTCAATGGGACATCGATACATTAGATATAAAAGCAGAAGTGCCAAACACACTTGTTCATACAATAACTGATGAAAATAAAAGCCGTTAATCCTTGTTTATTCCACAGTCCAAGGGTTAGCGGCTTTTATGATTTTATTATTTTGCACCCAGTTTGCATAAATCAAGTGCCTCTGTTATATCAGCAAAAGTTGCTTTTTTTGTATATATGATAATTTTCATGTGTGGGTCGCATATCACCTTTGATAATCCAAAATCGCTACCTTGTACCAATTTTATATCTTTCTCCTCACAAGTACTTTTTAGTTTTTCCATATCCTCTTCCATTGTTGCTTTGGCTGTCATATACATACCCTTCTTTCTCAAACTTTTCATTCTGCGAACTTTTGTTTGATTTTAGCACATGCCATAATAAAATGCAATACCGTATTAAAATTATGTAATATTATATAGTCATGGTAAACTTTTTAACTTTATTTATGTGCGTATTTCCTTTTGTTCTCCCGTAGCTTTCATTCCTACCCCCCATTTTAGTTTTTAACAAAATGAGTACACTAGCTCTCTAATAATAATTTCTGCCGTCTCTATTATGTACTGCCACCCATTTTAGGAATGGCATCAAACAAGCTCTTGTCATTTCAAGTCCTTTTCATCGCATGTAAATAAATCGGAGCAAGGCACTTTTAATGTCTTTGCTAATTTACACATTATTGGTATTGTTGGGGCTTTTATACTTTTTTCAATATTATAAATGTGAGAAACCGCTACTCCGCTTTGCCTAGATAATTCTGAAAGCGTTAACCTCTTTTCTATTCTTACTTTTTCAAGATAGATTTTCATAACACACCTCCTTGGGATAGTGTTATCTAAAAACCTGTACTTTAATACTACAACTACTTTACCATAATTTGTATTAAAAAGCTTTCTCTATAGAGAAAATATTCACTTAAAAGACAACAAACTTTTCAACTCTTTTTGTGCATTTATATGTTAATTTTTGACATAAAGCCAAAATTAGGCGATTCTATTAGAATTTTGAACATAATATCCTCTTAAAAACTGTATACTTTTACTTTATTCTTTATCCACACAAAAAGACCAACGATTCTACTCGCTGGTCTTCTGCCTATCTCTTTGTGTTTTTTCTTCGGTTGCTTCATTCCCTCCTCAACCCTCGCTTACGAACTTGCAGACGCTCTGTTTCATGCTGGGGAGGAGCGGGGGTTTATGATAGGAATTGTATTGGGATAAATATTAAAATGCAATTAATCCTTATGTTTTAATACAAACATAACACGAAAATAGATACACCATGAATTTATTTGTTTGTTTGGTCTTTTCAATTTTATTCACTTGTGCTATTATTTAATTAAATTAAACAAAAAAATTAAAATTGTGGTGATAATATGCATTACGCTCATGTGGACAAAATAATCCGCGTGATTAAAAAATCTTCAACTGAACCGTGTGATGCAATTCTAAGTACCGGGGAGCATGTTGTGCTCAAATTATGTAATAATATTCAAGGCAACTTGTCGCTTGTTAATGAATATATATGCTACAGATTAGCAACTTGTTTAGGTATACTGATGCCACAATCAGGGATTTGTTATGTAGATTCTAACACATTAGACGAAGCTGAAATACTACTTCCTAATAACTATGGGTATGCCTTTTATTCGAAGAGAATAGACAAAGCTGTTGTTATACAGGCAACCGTTTTGAAAAAAATAGTAAATAAAGAGATGTTTTTTGATATTTTGATTTTCGACCATTTGGTTTACAATACGGATAGAAATCCAGGAAATCTGCTTCTATCAATGAAAAAAGAGGCATATCTCTACGCAATTGACCATACTCATGTTTTTAAAAACGAATGTATTTGGGACGGTTTTTGTTTGAAGCAAGGAATTAATTCCGATGATTACCTTGATAGCCACATAATGTGGCGAAACACAGCAACTTATGGTGTATTCTTTAGTCGCATGAACTTAATAAAAGCCGATTTACTCAAAATTTCAAATTCTTTCAAATTGGCTGTAACTAAAGAATTGTTAAAAACTATTATAGCAGAGTTGCCTCGAGAGTGGGATGTAAAAGAAGAAAATTTGGAAATACTTATTGAGTATTTGTTATATAGAGCTAGCCATTTGAATGATATAGTCGATGTGATTCTTGCATACCAAAGGAGGTGACCGATATGTATACATTAAAATTTTCAATTTTAAGCTACCACCCATCTTTTTTAACAACTGAAAGCATAGATGTCGGTATTCTATTTAATTATGCCAATGATACACATTTCGAATATACGAAGAGTTTTAGCAGAATAATGCATTTTGATGATGAATTAGACATTGACTTCCTTAAACTTTATCTTAGCGGCATAAAAGAAGATTTTGCAGACGATGTATTCAACATTAAAGGAAAGCCTAATTTTGATGAGTATATTTCTTTATATGTAAACGAGTTGAAGTTTAGCAAGCCTAATATTCTTATCACTGATGATGTTTATGCGAGTATAGAAGATACAAAGAAAATCTTTCTTAGATTTGATTATAATAAAGCTTTGAGACCTGACAACAATCAACAAATAAAATTCTTTAACAACATTTTAAAATCAAGCAACGTGATGTATTCTACACGCAATATGGCAGGTGTATATCATGATGAACGTGTAAACTATGATTTTTTAGTTAAAGATTATGGGATAAAAATATTTGCTTTTGAGAATAAGGATACAAATCGACTTGTGGAAACTGCAAAGGCTTGGGCTTTTACAGCCGAGGAGATGAAAGCCAAAAATATAAACACCGTTTTTATATACGATACCGAAATAATGGATAAACCTTCATTCTTCTCTATAATAAATATATTGAAAAAAAACGGTGACGTTTATAACTTTAATGATGGTATTGATTTTTTAAATAGCCTCAAAACTTCATAATTGTATATTTCCTATTATAGACACTTTAGAAATTAACAAAAAGCTGGGCGATTAAACCCAGCTTTTGTCTTGCATGTTCGCTTACACTTTCATTAGCTCTTTTAAGGCCACACCTTTAAAATCGGCAAGCTTCTGCAGCTCACCTTGCGTAAATGCAATTCTTCCGTCAAGTAATTCTTTCGCTGATATTACCTCGATCTCCAGAATACTAGCCACGTCAACTGCTTTCCACCTTCCTTTAAACTTAAACTCCTGAACCATTTGTACCTTTGCCATAAAATCAAATCCTTTTACTATGTATTTCAGCTTTCGCTGATACCTATAGTCTACTCTAAATTTTAAATCAAAAGAAACTTCTTGTATTGTTTTTATATATACTTTTGCTTTTGTCTTTGTATGCTTGGCTCCCATTTATCATGCCTTAAAGTTTGACAATTACTATACGCCCTTACTGACCAAATATCTGTGTATGTTAATAAGCAACTGTTTCAAGTACGGAACATCGACTGCCTTTTCAACCCAATATGCAGGCGAATTAATGATTCCACGTTTCACAAAACCGTCCAGAACTTCTTTGATAGTGGGTTCTATGGAAGTTGCAGGGTAAAGGCGAACATATTCTTGCAAAATCCTGTTTTGAAACACCTTCCAGTCACGTTCCCAAGTTGCTTGGGATTTTAATATTCTTCCCGGGCATAGCTTTTTATTTGTAGCAAAATACCGATGCGGCAGAACCCGCTCAATCGGAATGTTATATTCATGCATGAGGGCACAAATGAGTTTTATTCCGTTGGCTTCGCAATTCGGGTAGTCTTTGTTTTCGGCTATTTCAATCCCAATTCCTTGCGTGTTGCCGACTCCCTTGCCGTCCCCGGCATGATAACCCACTTCGTCGAATGGCAAGTGCTGTGTGGCACTATCGTCATCAACGGTTAAGTGCCAAGATACGCAATCCTTGTCGGCATTCTCCACGTTTTGAATATAGATTGCGTGCATCTCGTCCCCCGCCGATGGGGCGGAGTTGCCTGTGTTGTGTACGACTATGTAGTTGATACCTTTTAGCTTTTCTAGGGTTCTAACGTTTTTAATACCTTTTGACTCAACGATTTTAGCTGTATACTTTACGCCGTTTACTATTGAATCTTTGCAAACATGATTTTCTAAGTTCATTTTGATTCCCCTTCGTCATTTTTGTCGTTGTTCTTTTCGATTAAACGCTTAAGTGCTTGAAAACCCTTTTCTAGAAACGGCGGAATCGGAACTCCCATTCGCCCTAGATTCTCAACAATGCTTATGCCCTCGTTCGTGAACAGCCATGCAATAGTTAGTACACCAAAAAGACTGCCAAGTGGAGTTGAATATCCTAGCTGTGCCATTACGTGAATAGTTGCGAGATCGAGTAACATAGCCGTAAAAACAAGAGCGACATACCCAAACTTTTTTACGATTCCTACAATTCCAATTCGACTGCTAAGTTTCCCTTGTGCGAATCCAGCGGCTATACCTGTGATATAATCGAAGCCCATGGCGATTAGTAGAATAACAAATAGAACCCCCATCGAGTTGTACATAAAACTAAAAACAATTGTTACCGATGTAAAAATACCTTTGTTTACAATTGTGTCATTCAAATTTTCACACTTCCTTTTTGACAAAATAATCCCCCTTGCTGTGTCTTTGCGACTGCAAGAGGGATTTTGTAGTTTGTTCTTATATTTCTTCTGGGCTTGGTGCATCGACAGCATTTGTATTGCCGCTTTTAATCGCTTTTATTTCGTCTGCTTCGGTTTGTGTGATCACTTTTAATCTCACATATGAAGCAAGTTGTGTACCGGTTATGTAATTTCTTAAATAGCGTTCTTTAATTTTCTCAAACATGACTATTCCTCACTTTCTGTTGGCGTCTCGCCCATTACAACGGTTTTAAGTTCCTGAATTTGCATTGCATTTTCAAGTACCATAAGTTCAACATCTGTTTGATGCTGTCCCATTTCAACTGTTGCTTGTTTTAAATCAACGTTCAAAGATTGAAGTCGTAGAATCACTTCTTCTGCGGCATCTAACTTCAATTTGAGTTCAGAATTATCTTTCAAAGCGGTTGTAATTTTCTTGTCTAGTGTCATTTTATATACTCCTCCTCTTACCACGTGCGAACAACTGCGTATGGTTGATTTCCTTGCACTGGATTCAGCGTACTATCCGCACTCCATGCAAGATTTTGGGCAAATCGATTAGCTGCAACTTCTGATGAACTAGCGTTAATCCCCCCTGAAAACATCCCTGACCACATCACACTCAACCATGCAGAACTGTCTGGTCTATTCCCTCCACGAACTTTTTCCACCCAACAATATCCCGATTGTAGTGTGCCGCTTGCAGCTGTTCCTGTATATTTCTGCTGTCGTGACAAAGCATTTATCGCAGCTATAGCCGCTGCACTTTTTTCTACCGCAGCACGAGCCGTGTTGGAACTGGCTATGGCTGTCATTGCCATTTTGGAAGCGGCTACGGCTGTCATTGCCACGCTCAAAGCAGCTACGGCTATCATTGCCACACTTGAAGCGGCTACGGCTGTCATTGCTATACTTGAGGCCACAACAATGTTCCATGCAATTGTTGAAGCTAATAAAGCTGCCATTGCAGTGCTTGAAGCGGCTACGGCATTCATAGCTGCACTATTTGCGGCAACTGCATTCATGGCTACACTACTTACTATGACTGCATTCATGTCATCATAGCCTGTTGGGTCAAGACCTGCACACCCAATCACATATTTACCAATTGCCATACTTGATACTTTTATTGTGTCATATGCTAGCCCTGTTGAACCAATTGCTGTTCTTGCTACACTGCTTGCGGCAATGGCATTCATAGCCATGCTACTTGCAGCAACTGCTTTCGTAGCTATGTTGCTTGTAATAAGTGCGTTCATTGCTGTACTGCTTGCCACAACTACATTCATAGCTGTTTCACTTGCCGCAATGATGTTCATTGCTTTTTTATTATTCACCAAAATATTTAGTGCCGTCGGATTTGCAATTATTTCTGCCAGTGTCTTGCAGCCTTTAACCGCACTATTCGTTATCCCCGCCGCCATCGCAAGATTAACCCCAGTCATATAGTTCTCTTCTGACAACCGATATGCCCAATCAACGCTATCCTCGCTTATCATCGAAGCCATCGCCTGTTGGCAGGCGGCACTGTCTATATATCTTTTTAAAAAAAGAATATTCATTAACTTATCTCCTCTCTAAGCCCATCGGGGCTTGTTGTTCTTGTGACGGTATATCCGCCGTATGTAAACGTTTCTTTTGACTGTCCGTCTGTGAGATTTTCATATTTCATTGTAGCAGTCAATACGTCTCCTACCGTTTTGTATAACTGAACTACGGTGACGCCATCAGCAACGCTCGAAACTTTATAATACCCTTTCAGCCCCACCCAATTGTCAAAATTCATAATTGGGTCGAGTCCGTCACCTTTATCACCCTTGGCTCCAGTCGTTCCTGTATCACCTTTGGCTCCAGTTGCTCCAACAGCCCCAGTTGCCCCTTTAATATTGCATTGAATTGTCCAAACCGTAGTCGCCGTTTTCTTGTACACATCTTGCGTTGCCGTATTAATATACATATCCCCGACTTTACCAAGCCCTGTTGCGGGTACTGCCGCTCCTGTCAACCAATCATACGTTACTCCGTTTGCTCCAACTGCACCAACGGCTCCTGTATCTCCCTTGGCTCCAGTTGCTCCAACAGCCCCAACAGCTCCTGTTGCACCAACGACTCCTGTTGCCCCAGTTGCCCCTTTAATATTGCATTGAATTGTCCAAACCGTAGTCGCCGTTTTCTTGTACACATCTTGCGTTGCCGTATTAATATACATATCCCCGACTTTACCAAGACCAGTTGCGGGAACTGCCGCTCCTGTCAACCAATCATACGTTACTCCGTTGGCTCCTGCTGCACCAACGGCTCCTGTATCTCCCTGCGTAGGAAGTGCCGCATAAAACTTTAGCGATTCATCATCTTCCCCTAGAGCAATACCAAGTGGAGTGCCATCATCATTTTTAACAAAATAGATTGCACCTGGCCTCTCGGCTTTTATTGGAATTTTACTTGCCACAACTTTTCTAAAAACAGGCAACAGTGCATCAAAAATTCCCATTCATGCACATCCTTTCTGAAAATAAAAAGGAGCGACTTTTACATCGCCCCTATGCAAATTAACCTACCGTTTTAAACGTCAAAATCTGCACCAACCCTGAAATCAACTCATATGTATCCTTTGCCCCTGCTGCCTCATCATTGGTAGCATTCTGATCAAGATTTGCAGCTATTGGCGTTTTCGCATCAACCAATTTTCCTAAATCAATATCAAATTCCCCACCGTTTTGCATTTTTAGCGTCAAGATATAAGTTGCTGCATCCCAATTGAAATCGCTTAAGAAGTTATCTTTCGGAATGCTGAATACTTTAAAACTTCCGTCAGGCATTTTGAACTTCAATTCACCTGTCTGTGCATCATAATCGGAATCGTTCAACAATTGCGTTATCAAAGCATCTACGGTTTCCCTGTTCAGTGTTGCCGCAACAAAGGCAGTTCCCTCGCCATTAAGAACGTGTAATCCAGCAGTGTCCCCACCAATCAAAAGATAAAAAATATCTTTTAATGCATCGTCGATTTCTGGGAGCTCGGTAACCTTCTTGACTTGTGATCCATATGGCTTGTCGCCCAAGTACACAAGGCTTGTTCCTCTGATAAAATACAAAGTCCTCGGGTCTTTTTCTGCAATCCCTTGATAAGATGTAAGACTGTGTTCCTCGTGTTTAACTAAGTTTGCAAATAGTTCTAATACATTTGACATTTTATTTCCTCCTAGGATTTTTTTATCATTTTACTTTTAAAGATAAGGCATCAGCAAATACCTCTAACGCTTCTTCGATTTCCACATGGTTTAAATGACCGCAAGGTTCCGCACCATCGTCAATACTTTCAACAACGTAATATTCCCACGGACAAGATGAAAGTTTTTGCTTGCCCTGATAAATCTGAACAGAAGCATGCCAACATCCTTTTTCGGACAAAGCATACTCGGGCAGCACAATTTCAAACTCTGGCGAGATTGCCACTATTTCTTTTGTCACAAATCTCTGGCGAGATGGCCCATAAAATGCAGCCGTAAAAGTTCGTCCTTGCAAGTCAATTGTTTTGCCGCAATTCGTCACTGTAACACGGAAGCAGGCACTGTCTATGTCGCCTTCGACAAAGAACATTTGTGGGACTTCGTTATATTCAGCAGCGAGGTCTATTGAAAAATTGTATTTCCGCATAAAATCATTGCTCATAGACTTGTCACCTCACTCACTGGCACGCCGTCTAACAAATAGCTGTGAATTTTGGTTCGCCTTTGAATCTTAACCCCATCGGATTGATAAACAGTTTCTATTTCATCAATGCTTCCGTCTAAACCACTGCTAACCTCTCTGGTTGCGATTTTTTTGTTTGTTTCAACGAAAGTGATTATTTCAATGATCGACCCATCAGGATTGGATTTAGGTACCAATTTCACTCCACTCATAGCAGCAAGATTGTCAAAATCAAACTTACCATTCAATGCATCTGCGTTAAGAGGTGTACCCTGTGTGATAATTGGGTTCTTGAGTCTAAATTTGGCGCTACTAATAACGGCTTTCCCTGCAACTTCTATGTCATACTGTGCATCATAGTCGCCATTAATTGCTCCCATCACTTCATTTTCAAAAAAGATTCCTTTCACATTATTTCACCGTCCTTATTACTTGCCTTGTTCTGTCACTACCTACTATGCAAACGCCTGTCACTGGCGTTCTTTGACTGATACTTATGATAAGCTGCTCTAGCAATTGCAACGTTTCAAACCACCGATTGACATCGTCTAGATTATTTAGCCTTGGCAAATCTTTTGTCTCTCCCAACCAAGTGCGTGTGGGACGCATTGTTGATGGCCGATACCCATTAGCGACCAAAGCATCTAAGTTTCGCTCAATCACGTTGATAAAAGAAGGATACGGTATGGTATACTCACCTTTCGATGTATCAATTTGTGTTAAATCAATGTTGCGTCCTAACGTGTCCAAAAAAATCTCTTGTATCAATAGCTGCATTTGAAAAAGCTTTGTTATGTACTCAATTTTCAAAGTATCCGTCGACGTTAATTTTTCCCACTTAATCATTTTGCACCGCCCGCCCGA
>JAVBKL010000102.1:0-4693 GCA_031554055.1 Eubacteriales bacterium
TAGCCGCGAATTTACTTTCGTCCGTGGGCGAAAGCTCAATCTCTGTATCCGCCAAAGCCTCGGCTGTACATAACAACCTCATGCCGCTCGCAAGTTCTTCTTTGCTAAAATGGGTAACGTCCGCATTTGAAATTTTTACATCACCCGCAAGAACTTTCATTTTGCACTTGCCGCATCTTCCGTTTCCACCGCAAGGCATTAACGTATAAAACCCTGTCACACGGACTGCGTCAGCCAATTTTGTATGCTCGGCTACTTCTACTGTTTTTGTTTCGGTTTTGTACTTGAATTGTACTTTTACCATAACGTCCCTCCAGAATTTTCTTCTTGTGAATACTATAATTGACGATTGTCTTGGATTGATTTTTACGTAAGCGTCTTATTGGTTTAAAGAATCTTCTTTAAAAAATATCTTTTATGACCTTTAGGGCAATCGTCTAAGATTCCAAAAATTTCATACCCCTGTTTCAAATAAAAATCTTTGGCTTGAAAGTCAAACGTGTCCAAATGTACCAAATGGCATCCTTGTTCTTTTGATATTGCTTCAACTTCTGCAAGAATTTTAGAGCCAAGCCCCTCTCCCCTATGGTCACCATCGACCCATAAGATGCCAATGTGCAAACAATTCCAAGCATTCCGATCTCCAAGAATGCCAGCGATAATTTTCCCGTCTTCGTTCACAATTTTTCTGCTAACAGGTATGAAGTGGACGTCTTGTATCGGTGGAACTTGTGATAAATTAAATTCTACCAGCTTGCCAATTATAAAATCGTCGTCACCTTTTTCGCATTCTGCAAATATGTAGTTTTTCATTTAAAGTCCTCCGTTCTAATTAGCCGAAAATATCTAAAGTTGTAAACTTGTCTTTGAAGCAGTCCGTTTTGCATATCAATCGCTAAAAGCACTGTCTCTTTCAAATAAATCTTAATCTTTACGCTTGATACCAAGTTGTGATAGAAACTCACTTTTATCTTTGGGCGATATATGAATCACTTGGATTCCTTTTGCATTTTTAAATACTATTTCCAGTCTATCTAACGAAAGTGCTGTCGAAGCTAGTAAACTTTTCGTTTCCTTTATTGCTGTGATATTATTATACGAAATACACAAGCTTGTAAACAATCCGCTTTTTATATGCAGTGCTTCTTCTCCAATCAAATAATACGTATTAAACCAACTCGGCAATATGTAGACAATGACAAAACCGAAAAATAGCAAACCCATGATTCCAGTTGCGATATTATTTTGCAGAACCCCAGCCAAGCACAAACTAACAGCCAATACCGAAGAATGTGTGCCCACCAATCAACTTTTGATTTAAATTTCATGCGACTCCCCCCTGCGACCCTGTAGTCATATCTACTGTTTAGATAGAAATTCCCATTTGTTCTGCTTGAAGCAGTGCGTCTGTCTTCACAATATCGCCTTTTTCATATATTTGTGGAATCGCCAAAACTCCTACATCTTTCCATTTCATGTAATTAGCCATCTGTTTATAGGTAGCAATAACACCTGTGAAGATTTCCATTCCTTCACAAGCTCCGCAAATCAATAATATACTCTCTTTTATTTTTAATGGTCGTTTGCAATTTTCCGAATCGTATGCATTTAGTTTATCAATTGGTGCTTTTATCTGCGATGACATACCGAACAGATATAAAGGAGAGGCAAAGACAATTGTATCCGCTCTTTCGAGCAATGGTTCCAATTCTGTAAATCCGTCTTGAAATGAACAGGCTGTTCCTTTGCTCCAACAAGTGCCACAAGCTCTGCAACCGCCAATTGTTTTTCTGGCAGCCTCAAATTTTGTAACGTGATGGCCTTTAGACTGTGCTCCTTTTATAAATGCATTCGCCATCTTTTCGCTATTTCCATCTCTTCTAGGGCTTCCTGTAATGACTAAAATTTCTTTTCCCATTATAAATCCTCCTGCTGCGTTTCACCTTTATCTATTTTGAAATTTTATTCAATAGTATATCATAAGCACCCTCAATTGCAAGCAAGTTCATTTGACAATGCAAGCTGCATTGTTTATAATAAGCCAAATTTATAAACAAACCATCATATGAATCGGAGGCGTTCTCTTGAGTTTTATTTCTGAATTAAAAGATTTTTTAATATTTGACGGTGGCATGGGCACAATGCTTCAAGCAAGGGGTTTGGTCGGTGGCGAAATTCCAGAAAGTTATAACATCACGCACCCAGAAATTGTTTTAGATATTCACAAAGAATATGTTGCGGCGGGCAGTCATGTTATCACGACCAATACATTCCAAGCAAATCGTGTTAAGCTGAAAGATTCCCCTTACACGGTTGAGCAAGTCGTGACTGCGGCAGTAAAAATTGCAAAACAATCTGGTTCAAAATATGTGGCACTCGATCTTGGCCCTACGGGTCAATTGCTTGAACCAATGGGTACGCTCTCGTTTGACGAAGCTTACGAGTTGTACAAAGAGCAAGTCATCGCTGGTGCTTCTGCCGGTGCAGATTTAATCATCATCGAAACCATCGGAGATTTTTATGAGGCAAAAGCCGCTGTGCTTGCCGCAAAAGAAAATTCAGACTTACCAGTCATTTGTAGTTTTACTTATCAAGGCGACGGCAGAACGTTTGTGGGCAACAGCCCCGAAACAAATGTACTTACCATTCAGGCAATGGGCGTGGATGCCATCGGTATTAACTGTTCGTTTGGGCCAAAAGAGCTTTTACCCATTGCAAAAAAATATCTTGAATACGCAAAAGTTCCTGTGTTGGTTCAGCCAAACGCTGGGTTACCCCAAGAGAAAAATGGCTGCACAGAATTTGATGTGAACGCAGAAGAATTTAGTGTTATCATGAAAGAAATGGCAGAACTCGGTGTAAAAATTCTGGGTGGCTGTTGCGGAACGAACCCCGAGTACATCAAAGGGATTTGCAAGGCCATAAGCGGAATACAAGTGACGCACACCACGCCAAAGCTTGTTACGATGGCGTCTTCTGCCACAAGCTTTGTGTTTTTTAACGGCGTAACCATCGTCGGCGAAAAAATAAACCCGACAGGCAAAAAGAAATTAAAAGAGGCTCTCCGCACACAAGATTTTGATTATATAAACAAAGAAGCAATCGACCAAGTAAAAGCAAGAGCCGATATCATTGGCGTAAACGCCGGACTTCCAGAAATTGACGAGCCAGAAATTTTAAAAAAAATGGTCAAAGAAGTTTCCTCTGTGGTAACTGCACCGCTTCAAATTGACAGTGCAGACCCACAAGCACTAGAGGCCGCTGCAAGAATTTATAATGGCCGCCCCGTAATCAATTCCGTAAACGGCACGCAAAAAACAATGGACGAGGTTTTCCCGATTGTAAAAAGATATGGTTGCATGGTGATTGGGCTCACCCTTGATGAAAAAGGCTTGCCAGAAAACGCAGCAGCCAGACTAGAAATTGCCAGAAAAATAGTGAACTCTGCCGCAAGCTACGGCATTGCAAGAGAAGATATTATCATTGACTGTTTGGTTCTAACTGCTTCTTCACACCAGAATCAAATGATGGAAACTTTAAACGCTGTACGTCTCGTGAAGCAAGAACTCGGCGTTAAGACTGTTCTTGGCGTAAGCAATGTTTCCTTTGGTATGCCAAACCGTGAATTGCTTAACACTGCGTTTTTAACTTCCGCACTGAGTGCAGGGCTTGATGTGCCCATTATCAATCCCATGTCACAAAGCATCATGAATGCGATTGACTCGTTTAAGGTAATTAACTGTCAAGACTTGGGTTGCAAGAGTTATGTTTCGCTGTTTTCTGGAACCCAGGCAAGTGCGGAGGTTTCAAAAACAGAGCGTTCGCTGCAAGACATGATCATTGAAGGGTTAAAAGAAGAAGTTACAAAAGCCACACTTGAATTGCTGAAAACGGAAAGCCCCATTGATATTATCGACAAGTATTTTATTCCATCACTTGACATTGTGGGACGCAAATATGAGAGCGGCGAGATTTTCTTGCCACAGCTCATTCACTCCGCAGACACAGTGAAAGAAGCGTTCGAAATTCTAAAAGGATATATCCATTCGGATGGACAAACCATTTCAAAAGGCAAAATTGCACTAGCCACTGTAAAAGGCGATGTGCATGACATCGGCAAGAACATCGTTAAGGTTCTGCTTGAGAACTATGGCTATGAAATCTTTGACCTTGGCAAAGATGTCGAAATCGATGACGTGGTCAAGTGTGTTAAGGAAAATGATATTAAACTGGTCGGTTTAAGTGCCCTCATGACCATCACCGTAAAATCCATGAAGCGTACCATTGAAGCACTAAGAGAAAATAATCTGGACTGCAAAGTCATGGTTGGCGGTGCCGTGTTAAATGAAGAATACGCCAAGATGGTCGGTGCCGATTTTTATGCAAAAGATGCAAGAGAAGGCATTCGGGTTGCTGGGTTAATATTTGAATAAACAAAAAAGTTCGATGGGATTTTGCCCCATCGAACTTTTTTTGTTTTATTGTGGTTGTTTACCGATGTATGCTAAAATTCCACCGTCAACATAAAGGATATGGCCGTTTACAAAATCAGAAGCATTAGATGCCAAGAATACAGCTGGTCCTTTTAAATCATCTGTTGTTCCCCAACGAGCCGCTGGTGTTTTGCCGATGATAAATTTATTAAATGGGTGCTCTGCTGTGCGAAGCGGTGCAGTCTGTGGTGTTTCGATAT
>JAVBKL010000038.1:0-3147 GCA_031554055.1 Eubacteriales bacterium
CTTTTTCAAAATTTGTGGAAGCAGCAAAAGAACATTCGGCAAAAATTGTAGGATTTTCTGGTGTACTGACACTTTCCATTGACTCCATGAAGAAAACAATCGAGTGCTTCAAAGAAGCCGGACTTCGTGATGAAGTTAAAATTGCCATTGGCGGAAACGCTGTGAGTGACGAATGCTGCCAGTATATTGGTGCAGATTATTGGACAAAGAACGCTGCTGAAGCTGTTAAAGTATTTGGGGAGTGGGTGAGCGTATGAGCGATTTCCAAGAAAGATTTCAAATAAGGCAAGACACGATTGCGGGTAAAATTCCTAAACGAGTTTTTGTTTCTCCGAATGTATCTCTTGAAGCCGCTTGTATTTATGCGGGCGTACCGCTAGTAAAAGCTCATTTCGATAGAAGCTTGGTTGAGCAAGCTTATCGAAAAGTAACCGAAGATTTCTATGCGGATTCATTTGCTTGTATGGACTTGCGTTATGTGACTTCCTATCAAATCCTTGGTGCAAAAAACTGGGTTTTGGGCTCAAACGGAGCGGTTCAACATCCTGAAATTGAGACAATGAAAGTTTCTGACTATGACGACTTTATTAAAGACCCCTACGCTTCCATCGTAAAAACCATGTTGCCAAGAGTTTGTTCTGCTTTTGACACAGGCGATGCAACGCTAAACGCTCTTAACCTTGCCAAAGGTTATGCGGCGTACAAGAAAACATTTTCCGAAGAGATTGGCATTGTGATGAAACTTTCGGCTGAATACCAAAAAGCTCCGGGTATGCTCGCTGGTGGACTTGTTGAAGCACCGTTCGATTTCTTGGCAGACCAACTGAGGGGCTTCAAACAAATTTCTATGGACGTAAGACGTTGCCCCGATAAAGTTGCGGCGGCTTGCGAAGCTGTTTTACCACATATGATTAAATGTGCAACGCCTTCTGTGATTGGCCCTGGTGCTGGCTGTTTCATTCCGCTTCACTTGCCACCTTATATGCGTATGTCTGATTTTGAAAAGCTGTACTGGCCAACCTTTGAGAAACTGGTTGTTACTCTTGATAAAATGGGGATTTCCTCGTTCATATTTGCAGAGCAAAATTGGACTCGTTATTCGTCGTTCCTCGAAACTCTTCCAGAGAGCACAATCGTGTTGTTTGAAGACGGAGATTATGCTCACCTCAAAGCAACTGTTGGCAAGAACCACGTAATCGGCGGATTCTATGACCCAACACACACGCTTAGCCAGACAAAAGAACAGGCGATTGATGAAGTGAAACGTTTGATTGATACCTGTGCTCCGGGCGGAAAATTCTTCTTCTCCTATGGCAGAGGGCTCATGGACTTTAGTTGTGTGAATGTGCCAATCTTACAAGATGTTTTGGAATGGGTACACGTAAACGCAGTTTATTAAAAGCAGAACAGGAGGCGTTTTAAGTGGAAGAAAAAAAATATTTTCACAACTTTGACGAGTTTTTAGCAGAACACCCAGAAATCGACCCAGAATGGCGGGAGTTTATGGAGCCAGTGATTCAAGGGCATGACGATGGGCTGTATAAATTTATTATGACTTTCATTTTTATGTAAGCTTAGGGTAAGAATAAGGCAATCAGGAGAATTATTTTCTGGTTGCTTTTTTATTTTGCTTCGATATTCAAAAATAATTTTTAAAATTTAAAACTTTTTTAGTTTGTCAATCGTCTATTATATGTGATGCTAAGAAACAAAAAATGAACGCAAGAAGGAAGTTGTTTTAATGAGTCCATTTCTTGAGGATTATATTGTTAAAAATAAGAATATGCTTTACCGAATCGCGTACTGCTATGTAAAAAACCAAAGCGATGCACTGGACATTGTACAAGACTCCATTTTAAAAGCAATTAAAAATGAAAGTTCTCTGCGTGACCGAGCCGCCGTGAAGACATGGATTTGCCGTATTGTTTCGCATACTGCCATTGATTTTATTAAAAAGAACAGCCGCAACGTTTATGTGGAAACCAGTGACCTAGAATTGCTTGGCGGGAGCGAAGAGGACGCGTATGAGAACTTGGATATTAAAAACGCTCTCGACACCCTCCCCCCCTTCGAAAAAACCGTTGTAGTGATGCGGTTTTTTGAGGACTTGAAAATCGAGGAAGTTGCAGAAGTGACAGGTGAAAATCCGAACACCGTAAAGACAACACTTTACAGAGCTTTAAAGAAGCTCAAATTAACTTTGGGCAATATATAAAGGAAAAGGTGTAAAAAATGGCCGAGAAAATAAATTTGAATGATCATCTTCCCGATATAAACAAAATAAATGTTTTAAAGGAAGAGTACCTTAATACGGAGATTCCTGACGAGCTTGATTCACTGGTGAATAACATTATTAAATCACAAAAGACCAATCATAAATTGAATGGGAAAATGTTTAGGGCATCAGCGGCGATGATTTTGCTTGTTTTAACCTTTGGCATTGGTGTGAACGCTGTTCCTGTTTTTGCAAGTGCGATGTACGAAATTCCAATCATCGGAACACTGGCAAAGATACTTACAATCAAAAGCTACTTTGTAAACAACGAGCAAACCCACGTAAACATTGAGATCGAAACCCCTGTTATTACAGGTCTTGATAACCAAGAACTTGAGACCGCATTAAACCAACAATACTCCGACGCTTCCAAAAAACTCTACGACGATTTTATGGCGGAACTTGGACTTGGTCATGATTCCGGTTCAGAAATTATAAACAAGTCAATCAACTCGGGCTACTCCGTGGTTGTAAACACGGAAAAACTTCTTGTGCTTAGCAACTACACCATCCGAACCGCTGGTTCAAGCGAGGAGAAAATCAAGTATACCAACATTGATTTGAAAAACGGTGTAATTCTCACATTGCAAGATTTGTTTTGCGATCAAAGTTATATTGAAACCATCAACACAGAAATTAAGAATCAAATGGCACTTGACCCAGACAAATACTTTTCGGGCGATGATGCATTTAAAACAATTTCCCCAGAGCAAAACTTTTACTTAAATGAACACGGAACCCTTGTCATCGCTTTTGATAAATACGAAGTTGCCGCAGGTTATGTCGGCCCTGTTCAGTTTGAGATCCCTACCGAGTCATTAAAAGATATTTTATTAAGCGACGAATATATCCATTAAAAAACACAGTCCAAA
>JAVBKL010000239.1:0-5536 GCA_031554055.1 Eubacteriales bacterium
ATAGCGCCGCCTACTTTATTTACTTGAACCTCAATTGTGTCGCCTGTTTCTTGTGCCGGGTTCTGCCGCCAGTTCAAATCACTGGTTACTCTTTTTTTGAGTA
The DNA here is from genome assembly GCA_031554055.1 of Eubacteriales bacterium. Lineage (GTDB taxonomy): Bacteria > Bacillota > Clostridia > Lachnospirales > JAVBKL01 > JAVBKL01. The sequence continues at coordinate 104 of JAVBKL010000239.1, forward strand.
GTTCAAATTTTCGCTGCAAAAACCATTGGCGTAAAGGAACATAAGGCACTTCAATATTCGTAATAAACATTGGAAAGTCAACCGTATATCCATAATTGGGTTCAAAAGCATCTCTCCATGGAGCGTTGTAAAAGACCTGCTGTTTTTCAAAGTTTCCATCTTCTTTTAGACTATACTCTGTCAACAAGATTCCATTATGGTATTCTTCTTGCTTGAGTCTTGGCGAAGAATAGGCATTGTCATAATTAATCGTGTCGGTAGCAATTTCACTAGCCAGTAAATCCACAAATTTCAAAGTGCTTTGCCTGTCCTCGAATACAAGACAGCTGCTTAGTTCTGCGAGCATAGTCACAATTTCTCGATAACTCACCTCTCCAAAATATCCGGCAACCAGTGGGGAGGCATATAAAAAAGCAGGGATATAAAAATCAAACCCTGCTTCACTTAAAATCCGTGCTGCCACAGCACCGATTGTCTCACCTTTAAAAGTTGACCTGAAATACTTTATGTTTCCTAAGAGCGAAGCCTTGCCAAGTGCGGTGAAATTCACGGTTTCATCTGATACCGCCCAGTTATCCAAATAATAAGCACCACAGTAAATCCATTCAGTCGAACCACTTGCTAATACTACACCGTGCTTATACTCAAACGCTTGCCGCTTATAGAGATATTGGTTGTAACTTTCAGGGTCTATCTGGTCAAACTTGCCGTTGTTCTTAATCATTACCCGCAATTGATTGATGGGCAAGCTTTTCCCCTTTGGGTCGCCCCCCGTAATCAACTCCGTATTGATAATTTGATTTCCATCAAACCGCAGAACAACACCAAAGTCTAGCTCTACAATGCGTAAATACCGGAATGACTTATTCGTTTTGTAAAAATAAATCTCTAAGCGTTTTACACTCTGGGCTCCGCTTTTTGTATGTGCATACGCCTCTTGGTTGTCTGTAATACGTTCGTTGTAAACGACAATCCCAGAACTATTAAACGCCTTGAACTGCAAGTCTACAACAAAATTATTTGTGGCTTCATCAAAAGCAACACCAAACATTTTAATATGTTGCACTTCCGAAAAGTCTACGATAACTACTGGAGTTTGTTCAAAAACACCATCTTCCCCGCTCATGATTTCGCCCCAGAAACCAACCTCTATGTCGCTCTCATTGGGTGGGAGTGGCAGAACAAAGCTTCCATCTCCCACCCAATGCTCGGGTTCAAAAGTTGCAATTTTTGCACTAATGTCTGAAATGGTGTCAATAATTTGATTGGGGCGGCTGATTGGGTTACTTTTTGGCAAATTAAGTTTTGCTTTTTCCTTTGCTTCTGGTGCCATTAATGCAAAAGAAACGAGTGCTTTCGTTTGCCGTGCTGTGGCGTAAATCGACTCATTGTAGGCTGCTGATGTTCCAATCATGATTCCACCTACCTTTCGATAAAATTGACAGAAACATCTTTCCAGTAACATTCACCGTCTTTGACACATAGCAATTGGAACGTTTGCGGAGATGAGTAAAATGTTTTTGTCTGGCACCCATCCGTGTCGAGATACCTAATCTGTATGAAGCTTGGAAAAACACTGTTTTTAATTAAGTTTGCTTGGGCACTCGTGAGAACACCCCACTTACAAGCAAGTTTTGTCTTTCTTGCAAGAATATCACCAACCATATCGCCGTTTGCGTTTCTTTCGGCACTTGCCCAAATAGGTTCAATGCCAAGTTGATATTCCACCGGTGCGGGGAAGTCCACGCCGTTGATGTTCATTATCGCCATGCTCTTCCTCCTAACCGTTGTTTGGAATAAGTGTGATGCCCCTACGAGTTGCTACATTTTTCAAATCGTCAATTGTGGCTTCAGCAAACTTTCTTCCGTCAATATGCAGATTTATAGTTGAAGGAGCATTGCCGCTAGAATTACCTCCACTGTTCATTGACATAACTGCCGACAGTTGGTTCGCCAATTCTGTTATCCCCCCTGTGTTGTTTTCCAAAGGCATAACAGCTTCACGACCTCGCTCACCTACCATGGCAAGAGTCGGTTTTGTGACGATGCCACCCTTTGCGAGAAAAGGAATTTGCGGTGCTGTAACTTGTGACAAATTAATACCGAAACTTCTACCACCAAAACCCGGCACCCATTCTGGAATATCAACACTAATTGTGTTTAATGCCTTAATCACGGCATTGACCCCTAGCACGATACTGCTAATCATTACATTTATTGCCCCTATCAGCAGATTAATAGTATCTTTTCCAATTTGAAGGATGCCTTCCCATATCCCTTTAAAAACATCTTGCAAGCCTTGCCATGCCTTTCCCCAATCTCCAGTGAAAACGCCAGTTATAAATTCTAACAACCCACTAAGAATGTCCATAACCAAACTAATGTCCCTTGTAACAACCGAAAGAAAGTTAGTAATACAGTCTCCTACAATTGAAATTGCATTACCTATCTGAGGAGAAAACACGTCTACCATAGTTGCAATAAACGGTGCAATCACTTCGGCCCACAAGATACTTATGTTCTCGCCCATTTCGCCAAACTTGCTTATAATATGGTCAATTTTATCCTTTAGATGATTGTTGTATAGCTCACCAAACTTATTTGCAAATCCGTCAATAACAGGCAAAATATGCTCATTGTAGTTTGATACAAGTGAACCCACAATCATAGACCAACCCTCACGAATATTATCAAACGCTGGCTTGCCATGCTCTTCCCATGATTTCTTAATGCTATCCATAGCATCGCTAACAGCTTTACCTAAAGTGTCCGTTAATTTCGAACCTATGTCAATTGTGCCATTGATAGCATCTTCTATTTTGGTTGCGTTATCTAATATCCCGCCTGTAAAAGCATCTAAAAAGGAATTCGCATAATCTAATCCAAGTTCAGCGAACCCAAGCCCGATGTCACTAAAGATTCCAAGTATATCCGCACCAATTTCTTGTAAGTTTTCATTTTTTAAAACATTTCGAATTATGTTTCCAAATCCACTAAAAGCATTCGTAAGAGTCTCATTCAACCTTTTTCCAACATTAAATATATCAACTAAGGATTCTTGTATGGTATTGCCTTTTTCAGCTATCCACTTACAAACAGCTCCCATAAATGCATTTTCTACGTCCATTACTAGCGTTTCAACTATTCCTACTAAGGTTCCCATAACAGCTGCATTAGACGAAATAAGGTCCGTGAGAGCTGTGCTTAAATCTTGAGAAGAAAATATTCTCCCAACGTTAAACTTGATCTTGTCTAGGTTTTCTTGTATCTTTTCCACGACACCAAAATCAATATTTAAGAACAACGACTGTTTAAAAGGTTCAATTATATTCTTTTGAATTAGATTCCCAATAAATGAAATTAATTTTGCTAGGTTCTCCAGTTCTTTGGTCATGGGAGTAAATATATCTTTTGGGGACTCAAAATTTGTTATATCTGTAGGTTGAGTTAGATTTGGCAAGAGCTTACCGCTATCTAAACTTTCATCATTACCTCCACCACTGCTTTGTTGCAAAACATTTACTTCATCAAACCCCGCAAGAGCACCTTTTGCTTTTTTTGCACCCGCGGCAACCTCGTCTCCTGCTTCAATTGCCGAACCACCAATGTCGCCTAGCCCACTTGCCACGCTTGCCGTATCGGTGGCCATTACTGTAAAACCGCCCTTACCAGTAACCGCCTGTACAAGATTGCCTATCGTCTGTGCGAGTTTTGTAACCCAACTGACGGCTGCCGATATATAAGGTATTACTAGCTGTGCAATGGGCATAAAAATACCGCCAACAGCTATTTTTAAATTTAAAAAATTCTTAGATAACTTGGCGGTCTCACCGGCATATGTTGTGGCGTATCTGGTAGCGTCTCCTATTTGGAACTTTGTTTCTTCCATGATTCCAGAAACTTCTGCTTGTATTTTCTGTTGCTTGGTTAGTTTGTTTGCTGTCGTGCCGATAGATTTAGCGTAGTCTTCCCACATCTTGGACACATTTTTCGTGACACCGACATTATCAACAAGAAGGCTATTTTCATTTTTCAAACCTTCTGTCGCTGACCTTATTGCCTCACCATAAGAAAGACTTGATCGTCTACCAAATGCCGCCGAATCTTTAAGGCGATTCATTACGCTTTGAATTTGCTTATCGTCATATCCTCTTGACAAGAGATTCTTATAAGCCGTAATGGCATCGGTTGCTGGAACAATTCCGTCCGATGTAAATTCATCTATAAACTTTTGAGCTTGTGAGAAGCTTCGACCCATGCCGTTTGCAACGGAATGTAACCCAACAATGCCCGCCTGCATATTCGATAATTCCGCAACACTGCTTTTGATGTAACTACCTATCGCAAGACTAGCAAAAATCGCACCGACTTTCCCAACGGTACCCGAAACCTTGCTTTGGAAATCTGTTGTAGAAGATTGTATTTTTTTCATGCTTCCTTGCATGTTACTTTGTAGCTTCTGCATTTCCTTGTTTACGCTAGAAAAGTCCGCCCCACCTCTAACAAGGAAATTTGATTTTGACATAGAATCAACCTCCTTCCCCGTGGTTTATAGTACCACCAAACAAGGCATTTAAAGCTTTTACCCTTTGTAACATTTCTTCGTTGGTCATTGGTTTCTTTTTTTCTTTACTGTTAAGATATTTTTTAATGTCAACTTCTTTCTGCCATACAAAGCGGCTGATTAAATAAGCTTGATAAATCCCATTCTTAATACTTGCTTCGTTTTCCATTTCAAATCTTTTGGCATACCCTTTTGCGGCTATGTTCAGTTCAAAAGGAGTTATTTGCCAAAATCCTGTGATACTGATACCAATTTGAGCGGCTAGCTCCATAGCACCTAAAATGCTAAATTCTTCCTCGCCGCTCTCTAGGCGTTTTTTTCATTATTTCCCTCGTTTGGGTTTTGGTCTTTACTTCCAAATGCTTGTTCCAGTGCTGCACCCAAAGCCTTAGTCACTTCTGGCAAACTTGAATAATCGTCAATTAACTCCATCACTTTGTCAGGTGTTAGTTCCTTATCTTCGTGTTGAAGGCCTGCCCAAATTAAATACGCCGTGTCTTCCATTGTCATATTACTCATATCTATATTTCCGATGGACTTGTCAAACTTTTTTTCGAGCAGACTAATTGCCTTCATTCCAAACCTAAAATTTCTCATCTTGTCTAATTGTATTGGATAAAACATTCTCGCTCACTCCTATTTTTATATTTGTTGTGTAGTTCCCGCTGTAAAAGTTGGTTTTCCGGACACTTTGATTTTACCTGAAAACGACAGAGGGTCTTCCAAAGATACCGACGTGCCGAACCCTGTTACAATACCTTTAAACTCCCATTTCGCACCCATTTCTGGTGGAAATTCGATTGCAAAATCTTCAACCTTGCCACTTTCAAACAATTCGTATAACTCGGATTGTCCTTTTCCCTTTTTTG
>JAVBKL010000150.1:0-3183 GCA_031554055.1 Eubacteriales bacterium
TGTGGGCATATGTTTCTAGCTTCCCGACATTTGCCGAAGATATAGGAAGCTCAAAACTTGCTACTGGAACAGAAAAACTTATCCAAGATGCTACAACATGGCTTTTAGTCGTTGCTCCTGTTGTAACGGTGGTGGCTGTGATTTACTACTTTATAAGAAAGGCTGTAAGCGATGAAATGGACCACAAAAAATGTTGCGCCCGTAAGTGTGCTTAACCGATTTAAGCATACGTGGGCTTGTAGAAATTCTGCCTTTAGCAAGCAGTGGGTTAAAGTATCAAGTGAGCAATCACAGCCCATCATTCCACGACTTATCTGATAAGGGAAACCGGACAGGGAGTGTAGCGTGTTATTGTTTCTTTTGAAACAGACGTGTTGTGTATAATAAATCTCTTAACAAAACGCAATGCGTGGGAATGAAAATTTGTGTATGAGGATAAATGCTAAACTGCGTAAATGATAACCGGAGCTTAGGAATATGTGCGGCCTTTATGCGAAAAGAGATGAAACGCATAAGATTTTGATAGTTATATTTCCATTTTGTATGACTATATGATACTCAAAATCAAGCAACCATGAGTAATGGTAAACGGTGAAAGTCGTATCCGACAACACAAACAGCTTATTTCAACAAGTCTAAACGGGGATTACCTAAACCAAACGCATAGTTTGGCATGGTAACGGAGTTCCCATAGTAGTTTGAGGATGGTAATACCGTCTACAAAGCAGATAGGTCTGCTATGCGAAGGGGAACAGTTTATTCTTTAATACAAATATGAAAGGATGGTGCGGAGGCACTATGAGAAATCCAATTGATGTATTAAAAACTTTAACAGAAAAAGCCTGTAACAAAGAGTATAAATTCGAACGATTATATAGGAATTTGTACAATCCCGATTTTTACTTGATTGCTTATCAGAAGATTTATTCCAATAATGGGAGCATGACAGAGGGAATTGATGGCACAACCGTTGATGGCATGAGTGAAAAGCGTATCGAAAAGTTAATTGATTCGCTAAAAGACCACAGTTATCAGCCTAAACCTGCTCGAAGGACTTATATAGAAAAAAAGAACAGCGACAAAAAACGTCCGTTGGGCATACCGTCTTCAAATGACAAACTCGTACAAGAGGTTGTCAAAATGATATTAGAAAGCATTTATGAACCAAATTTTTCAGACTGTTCACATGGGTTTAGACCTCACAGAAGTTGCCACACAACACTTACGGACTTGCAAGCTAAGTTTACAGGGGCAAAGTGGTTCGTTGAGGGCGATATAAAAGCTTGTTTCGATAGTTTCGACCACCATATAATTATTGATGTTTTGCGTAAAAGAATCGATGATGAAGCGTTTATTTCGCTTATTTGGAAGTTCTTAAAAGCAGGATACATGGAACAATGGACATTCAACAAAACCTATTGCGGAACACCGCAGGGTTCGGGTTGCAGTCCAATACTTGCAAACATTTATCTGAATGAATTAGATAGTTATATGGACGAATACAAGCGAAAATTTGATAGGGGCGATAAAATCAAGCGTAACCCCGAATATATCAGATTGGATAACAAAACCCGAAGATTAAAACAAAAGAACAGTAAAACATGGGAAACCATGACTTTGGAACAGCGTGACGAACAGAAAAATATCGTTAAAAGCCTCATCAAGGAAAAACTTGCTGTAAACACCCAAGTGTCAACAGACCTTGACTACAAGCGATTGCAGTACATTCGGTATGCTGATGATTTTATAATTGGTGTGATTGGCAGTAAAGAAGATTCCATGAAAATTAAAGAGGATATACGTTTGTTCTTGTCTGAAAAATTAAAGCTTACGTTATCAGTTGAGAAAACAAAAATAACCCATACCAGTAACTTTGCACGTTTTTTGTCCTATGACATCACGGTTTCAAGAAGTGATGCCATTAAAAAGGACAAAAATGGCATACGGAAAAGAATGTATAACGGACAAATAAAGTTATATGTTCCGCATGAAAAATGGGCTTCAAAACTGAAACAGCTAAATGCTATTACAGTATCAAAACATGCAGACGGCACTGAAAGGTATAAGGCTACTTGTCGCACAAAGCTTATCAACAGAGAAGATATTCAAATATTGCAAGCATACAATGCTGAGGTACGTGGGCTTTATAATTACTATTGCATAGCAAATAATGCTTCTGTAATAGGAAAGTTTGGCGGTTTAATGTATCACAGCATGTGCAAGACCTTTGCTGGGAAGTACAAAAGTAAAGTAAGCCATATGAAAAAGAAATACCTCAAAAACGGCTATTTTACAGTATCTTACCAAACTAAAGCAGGGTTAAAAGAGCGTGTCTTTTACAACCAAGGCTATGGCAGAAAAGCCAAGCTACCATTTGCAGATATAAACGTATTACCCGCATACAAAAAATATGATAGACCAAACAGCCTTGCTACAAGACTTAGGGCAAAGTGCTGTGAATTGTGCGGAACAACCGATGAAGCGATAGAAATTCATCAGGTCAAAAGATTAAAAGACCTAACAGGTCACAGCGAATGGGAAATTAAAATGCGTGAAAGACGAAGAAAAACGCTTGCAGTTTGCAATACGTGTCATCAAAATATTCACAATAAGGCTAATGTTAAGGCATGAATAAATGGCGAGCCGTGTACATCGAGAGATGTAAGCACGGTTCTGGAGGGAGTACACGTTGATGTGCTTACCTCGCGAATACAAGAATTACAACTGCGATTATTTGTTGTGTGGGGGCGGTTTCGGCTTCAATTATAATTAAAGTCGTAATTGCTTACTACCAGTAATTTCACTTAAAAAACACTTAATCATCTATGGTTTTCTTGATAATCTTGCCCCCAATTTAGCATAGCATCAAGGATAGGTTTCAGACTTTTTCCTGTGTCAGTAAGGCTATATTCAACTTTTGGCGGAACTTCAGCATACACTTTACGAATAACCAATCCATCTCCTTCCATTGTTCTAAGTTGCCCCGTTAAGACCTTTTGGCTAACAGATGGTATGGATTTTTTAAGTTCTCCAAATCGTTTAGTGCCAGTAATCAACTCACGCAAAATTAGGACTTTCCATTTTTCACCTATAAGTAGCAGTGTAGTTTCTACTGGACATGGTGGTAATTCTTTAGGCATCAATATTTCCTCCAAAAATTTAATAATATTTCTTTGTTCGCTC
>JAVBKL010000202.1:0-26921 GCA_031554055.1 Eubacteriales bacterium
GATCTGGTTTTGCTGCACGTGTTGATCGTATTAGCGAGAACATGAACAAAGGCACCTACTATGCCGACCCTGTGGCAAAGACTAGTAATTATTCCAGTATGCTTAGAGGTTCGAACGTCGGAACTTTTTACGATTCATTATTCTAAATAAAAACGAAATCCCTTCGATTTAACTCGAAGGGATTTTTTAATTTACTCATGTTCACGTTCCAGAGCCTTTAGGGGTAACTCAATGTAGAATGTTGTTCCTTCTCCCACTATACTCTCCACGTTGATTTTTCCGCCATGGCCTACTATTATTTTTTTGCAAATATCAAGACCCAATCCGCTGCCCTCACCAAGTGGCTTTGTGGTGAAAAGCGGTTCAAAAATCTTGCTAAGATTGTCAGGCTTAATGCCAACGCCTGTATCCGCAATTGTTACAAGCACTCTGTCATATGGGAGATTTTTTATTCCAATCGTTAATGTTCCCACTTCGTTTAATGCGTAAATACTGTTTTGAATGATGTTCGTCCAAACTTGACCTAGTTCATCTGGGTTTCCAAAAAGCTCTGGAACCTCTTCAAATTCCTTCACAACTGTAATACCTTTTTTAATTTGGTTATAGCAGAGGACAAGAACCGTTTCAATATTGGTTGGTAAATCGAATGTAGAATAGGTCATGTCTTGGCTGTTATGAACATACGATTTGAGGGCAAACACGATTTTTGAAACCTTGCCTGTAGCAAACAGAATCGTTTGTGTGCCTGTAATTAATGGTGTTAACGAGTTGACCATTCGTATGATTTCAACAATATTGGGTCGCTTAAACATATCCAAGTTGCTTTCTATTTTCTCGACTTCGCAAATTTCTAGTCGCCCAAGCAAGTCTGTAATTTCCCTATGGTTTTCAATCTCAACGCTTTCAAGATACGTTCTCAACTGTGCTTTTGATTTTCTAAGCTCGATGGTACCTTTCATCTCGTTAATTGCCACCATCGCCATGTCAACCAATCTATAAAACGCTTCACGATCTTCTGGGGTGAGCCGTTCGCCTTGCTCAAGCAACATGGTACAAGTCGGAATCACAGCCGATGATAAGCTTTCAGAAGAAGCCTTGATTGCACCAATCGGCGTATTAATCTCATGGGCAATACCTGCTATGAGCTGGCCGAGTGTTCCCATTTTTTCACGTTGAACTAGCAAGGATTGCGTGTCTCTTAATTGTTTAAATACATTGTCAAGTTTGTTGTAGTTATCAACCGAGCGATTTACATAAAGTTCAAGTGCCGCAAACAAAGCAAATCCCAAGAAAAACATGGAACCCATGAAAGCAAAAATACTTCCGCCAAGCGGACTTTTAAGAACAAACACCTCGAAAAATGTGTCAGCAAACAACAGTGTTACATAAAAATAGAAAAGCCGTCTTGCGTTCACTCGATCAAGCCAGAACAAACCAAAAATCATGCCGGGGAGCATCCAGATTAGTGTACCGCCCATAACAATTTCAAGTTGTGCTCGTCCGTCAAACCCACCTTGTAACAGATGCATCGTGAGTGGCAACAGCAACGCACAGATAGAAATAAAAACCGCCATTTTAGAGCTTAACTCTTTAATTGCATAAGGAATAAAAAGTGCCGCAATAAACAAGAGCACAACTCCATACATTTGTACCCTTTGTATGTTTTCAAAAGAGGAAATTTCGCTTGCAACAGTAAACAAAACGGCACCAAAGTATCCCAAGTGTAGAATCAGTAGCACTTTGTTTCCATTCACTTTAAAATGCGACGAGCTACTGATGTATCTCGACATCAACCGATTTGATAAAAGATCAAACACAGTTGAATTAAGCCGCCTACTGTATTGAACCAAACCAGTAAAAATCAGAACCGAAAACAGCATAGCCATGATTAACAAATTATGCCGAAATAGAATATTCGAAATAGGTTCTGCATAAACCATTATGTATGAGTTGGGTAACAGCCTTGCATATGATGACCATTTTTTGTTATCCACGTTTCCAAGTTTCATTACTTCGAGAACTTCGCTATGCGAACCTTCATTTCTTGAAAGAACTTGTGCTTGAGACGCCGTAAACTCGTAAACGCTTTGACTTGTTGGAACAATCAGCGGATTGTTATTTTCGTCAACCAACAGAAAATCTTCGGCAGATGGAATCACTTCTATTATTTCGTTTTGTAACTTTTCAACATCAAGCAACAAAGCCACAAAGCCACGATATTCGCCCTCGGTAAACACTGGCATGATTCGAGCTGGATAATACATTTTTTTAGAAGAACTATAGAGCGTTATCCAGAGATAATCTGATGAGTCTGAAAATGTTTTGCCGTTTATTGAAGTGCCCGATTTTACTTTTCCTGGACTTTTTTCGCCACTCACATTCATACTGTTGTGAAAGGTTAAATCCATAATAGATATTTTTTGTTGTCCATCAAAAAAAACTCCATCATTATTTTTTGCGTCAAACACAGCGTAAGCCGAAATTAATTCCCTTGACTGTGAAAATTTTTCAGCCACAACAAACAATACATCGAGCATTTTTTTGTCCTGAACATTTACACTTTCAATAATTTCTATATACGCCTTAAAATCATTGTCTATGTGTGTGATTAAATCAGAAATGGTGGCGAGTTTCGCTTGCACTTGCCTGTTTCTAATATTTTCTTGCGTGTTGGTAAAATTTGTAATAAATAAAAGTGCCACCGACATACAAATGATCACTATCGAAAAAATAACAAAGTCAAGTCTATCTCGTCGCTTCCCTTTGTCATCACCTATCATCTTCTCTTTTTTTTCGTCGCTCATATCTCGCCTACCCCTACAGCAAAATGCTACATTTTTTTTGGATCCGTTAAAGCCCCAATTTTATACTGCTTGGCATTTCATACCCATAACGTTTTTTGCAGTCCTCGCAGCGTATCCCCGTTGTAATCACACGTCCACAATTCATGCAACGCAAAAAAGAGGCGGAACCCTTGGAAATTTCCAGTCGTTCTTCCCTCAAATATTGTATTATTTTTGCATGGGGCACACCAAGTGCCTGTGATACTTCTTGAATCGTCGCCCCTTTATTTTCTTTAACGTATTCTCTGACAATATAATACTCATTGCTTTCTCTTCCCGAACAAGTGGCACAGCAAGTAGGCGGAAGTCCTTCGTACTCATAAAATCTTTTGCAACGAGGGCATCTAATTGTTTTCAAAAGTAATTCTCCTTTCTAAACTTGTTGGTTCAAGTTTTTCTGGCGTTTAATATTTTATAAATTCCTCAAGTTTCTCATCTTCTAGATATTTTTTTATTTTCAAATGGGAAATCCCTAAATCCTTGGATACTTGCATTAAAGAAACACCCTTGTTCATTCTTATGTATTCATGAACGTTTTGAAATTCAAGTTGGGCCTTTTCTTTGCAAGTTGGACAAACATTGCCCCCACTAACTTCGCTTTCATAATAGCCTTTACAATTTGAACATCGCATTGTTAACATATTTTTCCGCCTCTGTGCTGACCATATTTTTAAATCCGTGTCTATAATTTCTGATTATACCATATGGCCATTTTTTTTTGTACATTTTTATTATAATCTTTTATATAAACTTCGTTGACATCAAAAGCGCAAAGCATTATGATTATAGTATATTCTAAAGGCAAGAAAAGTAACCAACCCAACAGGAGGATTTTTTAATGAGAAGATGGATTACAGGATTTATAAATCTTACGCTTATTCTATGCCTAAGCACAACTGTGTTTGCAAAAACACCCATAGATATTAAAGGGCATTGGGCAGAAAAACAAATTCAGACCGTTTATGATATGGGCATCTTATCAGATCTCGCTCTTGATAAATTCGAGCCAAATCAAAAGGTTATGCGCGCAGAGTTTTGTGCTGTCATAAACCGTGCCTTTGGCTTTACAAGCGAGGCAGCTGTTAAATTTTCTGACGTAAAATCTTCCGACTGGTACGCTTCTGACATTAAAAAAGCGGTGGCGGCTGGATATGTAAACGCCGATAACAAAACCGCACGAGCAACCGAAAATATTTCTCGTGCAGAAGTTGCCACCATGCTTAATCGAATCCTAAAATTTGAGGATACCACCTCACACAAAAAATTTAACGATGCCAAAACAATTCCCGCTTGGGCAAAAGAAAGCATTAACGGCTGCGTCAACAGCGGAATCTTTAGAGGTGATGACCGTGGAAATTTTAGACCAGCAGACGAGCTTACTCGTGCAGAGCTTGTAATTGTTATTATGTCAGTAATAGAGCAACCCTAAAACCGCATATATTTAACCAACGGATTTTGGTTGGTGATAAAATGGTAAGAGTATATGACATGCGGCAAAAAGAAGTTATAAACGTAAAAGATGGCTGTCGGTTTGGTTTCATTTGCGATTTGGAGATTGACGAATGCGAAGGAACCATAAAAAAACTGATTGTGCCAGGTCCCGGAAAGGTTCTTGGTATGTTTGGACGTGAGCAAGAATATCACATACCTTGGCGAGATGTACTTAGAATCGGCGACGACATCATTCTTGTTGAAGTCGAAACACATAAAGTTTTAATTGACTGCGGAGATTAGCAGCTTGATGTACAAGCCGTTCTATAAACTATGCAATAGAAAAAAGGAGCAAATCAATGCTTTTATCAAATAACTGGAAAGACTATGAACTACTAGACACAAGCGATGGAGAAAAACTTGAGCGATTCGGCGAATTTATTATGATTCGTCCCGACCCACAAATTATTTGGCAAACACCAAAAACACATGTGGGCTGGCGGACAGCTCATATGCACTACCACAGAAGTTCTCACGGTGGCGGAAGTTGGGAAGTTAAGCGAAAAGTTCCCGAGCGTTGGACAATTTCATACGAAGATATAAAATTCCATATACGACCCACCGACTTTAAACATGTGGGAATTTTCCCCGAGCAAGCTGTAAACTGGCAATGGACGATGCAAAAAATTAGAGAAGCCAACCGCCCCATTAAAGTGTTAAATTTATTTGCGTATACAGGCGGTGCAACTGTGGCCGCACTTTCGGCTGGTGCGTCTGTTTGCCACTTAGATGCGGCAAAAGCCATGAACCAATGGGCAAAAGACAATGTGCAGCTCTCGGGGCTCTCTGATTCTTCTGCACGATATATCACCGATGATGTAATCAAGTTTGTTCAGCGTGAAAAACGCCGTGAAAATTATTATGATGCCATCATCATGGATCCTCCATCTTATGGACGTGGGCCAAACGGCGAGATCTGGAAACTCGAAGCCGAGCTCTACGGACTCATTAAAAACTGTGCGGATATTTTAACCGACAATCCGCTTTTTATGCTTGTTAATTCGTATACCACAGGGCTATCCCCTATGGTAATCGAAAATATTTTACGTGCAGAATTGCTTCCAAGATTTAAGGGGCAAGAAAATGCAATTGTTACATCAGGAGAAATTGGGATTCCTTCATCAACAGGTTTTGTTCTGCCTTGCGGAATTTACGGTAGATACGAAAACAAATAAATGTAGCATTCAAAAGATTAAGATAGGAGGTTCTTATGGCAAATCAAATGGCTGTACTTAAAAATATGTTATTGTTTTCTGGCATCAACACAGAAAATGGAGAAACTGAAAAATTGCTAAACTGCCTTAACCCTGTGAATAGAAGTTACGCAAAAAACGAAATTGTTTTTTTGGCTGGCACGCCGATCACGCAAATAGGAATCGTACTCTCTGGCGGTGTTCGCATCATTCGTGAGGACTTTGCAGGAAATACAAATATTATTACAGAACTTGGCGTGGGGGATATTTTTGGCGAGAGCATTGTTTGTTCGGGGCTTGCCGAAAGCGATATTTCTGTACGTGCCGCATCAGCTACCGACATTTTATTTCTCGATTATAAAAAAATAATTACGTCTTGCCAATCGGCTTGTCCATTTCATTCTAAGCTTATTTTTAATATGCTTAAAATTTTAGCCGAGAAAAACGTATTCTTAAATGAGAAGGTTGAAGTTCTTTCCAAGCGAAGCACTCGTGATAAGCTAATGACGTATTTCTACTTGCAGGCAAAACAAGCAAACGATGTGCAATTTAGTATTCCGTTTAACCGAGAAGAGCTTGCTGATTACTTATGCGTGGACAGAAGTGCCATGTCACGTGAGCTTTGCCGTATGCGTGACGAGGGAATGATTGAGTTTTACAAAAATGCTTTTATCATTAAAGAGTAGCCTTATAATAAGACAAAAAATAAACTTGCTTGGTTTATTTTTTGTCTTATTTTGTGTTTAAACCATTGATTTAATTCGTGCTATGACTTATAGTTATAGAGAACAGAAAATTTTGAGTTGGGAATTGGTGTCAACAAAGTAAGTTTTGAAAGCGGAGAAAGTGTTGCGGTGCTAAGGCTAAATACGGTGCCTGCAGTTCCCCACTGGTTAAAGCTGCAGATGTTTACATCAACACAAAAACACGTTATGATTTTCCTGCACTTGTTTTTCTGGGCGGCCTATTAATTTACCGACAAATCCGCCTCCATTGCAAAAACTTTTTTATTGAAACTGGGGCACTACTTCGTTAAAACGAATCTAATATAAAACAGGGGGAAATCAAATGTGTGAACCAAGAGAAACAATTATTCCAGTGATTGAATCAAAAGAACCTAAAATTTTAAAGGTAGAGCCAAAGGCAGTGTTCAAGTATTTTGAAGATATTTGCGAAATACCCCGTGGCTCCGGAAACGAACTTGAGATTAGCAACTATTTAGTAAAATGGTGCAAGGATCCTTCCCGTGTTAACCGCTTACAATGCAGAAAAGACAGTGCAAACAACGTTTTGATTACTAAAAAAGCAACCGATGGCTACGAGAATTATCCAACCGTTATTTTGCAGGGGCATATTGACATCGTTTGTGCAGCAAAAGAAGGCGTTGTCGTTGACTTTTTAACACATAAGGTTGAGCCAGAGCTGTACCATTACGGCGAAAAGCAAATTCTGTGCTGCCGTTCAAAAGACAATCTCACCTCACTTGGTGCCGACAACGGCATTGCCGTTGCCATGATGATGGAGCTTTTGGATTCTGAAGGATACATAAAGCACCCAGCACTTGAATGCATTTTCACAACAGACGAAGAACGTGGCATGACTGGTGCTGCCGCTTTTGATGTATCCGATTTAAATGGCAAAATATTTATTAATGTTGACTCCGAAGAAGAAGGCTTTTTCTGCTTAAGTTGTGCTGGCGGTATCCGCACAGTTTATAGACTTCCTGTTCAAAAAACTTTTGTCCCGATTGATTTTACTGCCCTATCCGTTACCATCAAAGGTTTAAAAGGCGGTCATTCCGGTATATTAATTCATGAAGAACATGGAAATGCCAACCTATTATCCGCAAGACTTCTCAACCTTTTAATGGAGCGATATGATATTTTCCTATATGATTTTAACGGCGGTGCAGCAGACAACGCCATCGCACCATCGGCAGAAATGAAAATTTTTGTAAGCAAGCACCAACAAGATGAAATTAAAAGCTTTATCAACAAATATTTAGAGACGCTACGCCAAGAATTTAAATGCACTGACCCAGATGTTACCATCGTCGTTTCAAACATCGAGACAAACGCAACAAGTGTGCTCACAAAAGAAACGGCAAAGAAACTTGTTCATTCGTTATTGCAATTGCCAAACGGCGTTTTGAACATGACAATCGACGAGAACCAAAAACGTGTTATGTCCATCGGCGATACTCCTCTGGTTGAAACTTCTGCAAACATCGGTATTGTAAAGCTCGTAAACGGCTCATTCGAAATTATTTCAGCTTTAAGAAGTGCAAGAGCTTCAAGAAAAGAAGATATGGTGGCTCGCACAAGAATGGTGGCAGAACAAAACGGTGCTTCTCTCTATACCATGGGCGACTACCCTTCATGGGCATATCCAAGCAAAACAAGAGTGTTCGAGTTAATCGAGGACGTGTTTAAAAATCTTAACAAAGAAGAGCAACAAAAAGAAGAATCCGTGCGAATTAATTATGGTGAACCTAAAAAATATGCAATCCACGCAGGTCTTGAATGCGGTTACTTTGCACAGCACTTTGGCGAGGGCGTCTGCGACATTATTTCTATGGGGCCAAACTTGTACAACGTACATACCCCAAGCGAGCGACTCGAAATTGCTTCCACACAGCGAGTTTGGACAGTACTTTTAAGAATTTTAGAAAACATTGGAAAATACAACACAAAGTAAAATAGCAAAAAATCCGACCTCTTGGAGCAAAAAACGAGAGGTCGGATTTTTTTGGTATGCTAAATCAGCCACACAGGTACAATCAAGTTGTCGCTATCAAACGCAGAAAACCTGTCGCTGGTACACAACACGGCTCCTGTTCCACGAATAAGCGAGGACTTTTCGATTAAGCCAAATACCTTTGTGAGTTGAGATGCCGGTTGAGCCGATTTTTTGATTTCCATTGGGTACAGCTTGCCGTTGCCCTCCATAATAAGATCAATCTCTTTTGCATCTTTGTCCCTGTAATAATAAATGTATGGCATAAGTCCGCAATTGTTGTAGCTTTTTACAATCTCCGAAATCACAAAATTTTCAAATATGGCTCCGTTCATCGCACCATTCATGAGGGTGTCAGGGTCACTCCATTTGGTTAAGTACGCCACAATCCCCGTGTCATAAAAATACAGTTTTGGTTTTGAAACGGTACGTTTGAGCACATTGTTTGAATACGGGTGAAGATAAAATACAATGCCCAACGTTTCAAGTATGGATAGCCAATTTTTTGCCTTGACTTGGTCAATATCGGCAGCATCGGCAATTGTCTTATAGTTCAACATTTGACCGCAAAGTGCCGCTGTTGCTGTTATAAATCTCATAAATTTCAATGAGTCAATCGTTCCCGAGAGTTCCTTTACATCACGGTCTATATACGTACTGATATAACTGCTATAAACCGCATTCCGATCTTTGTATTGTCCACTAACGAGTGCCGGCATACCACCATTATAAATTCGTTTGAACAACTCTGGCGTATCGGCTGGTGTCACAGTTTTGCTTTTCTCAACAAGCGCTTCCAAGTCTAGATGAAAGGGTTGGGTTTGCACCTCACAAATTTCTGCTTGTGATAGAGATGACATATGCAAAAGACAAACTCGACCAGCCAGCGATTCCTGAACACCCTGCATGAGTTTAAATATTTGAGAACCTGTAAGCCAAAAATCACCTGGATTGTGGAATTGATCGACCATTATTTTAATGTATGGAAATAGTTCAGGCGCATATTGCACTTCATCAATAAAAATAGGTGGCTTATGAATTTGAAAAAACAGTTTGGGATCGTTCTTAGCCATTTCACGCTCGGTCAAGTCATCTAGCGTTACATAGTTACGCTGACTGGATTCTTCTTCCATTAACTTTTTTAGCATGGTGGTTTTACCAACTTGCCTCGGACCCGTAAGTAAAATGGCTGGAAACTCTGAAGATAGACGTTTAAAAGTTTCTTCCATTGCTCGTTTTATATATCTCATGCATTCAACCCCTCGGCTATACTGTAAATTGTTAATATTATAGCCGAAAAAAATCTTTTTCACAAGCAGACAATTTTTTCACTTGAGTGCACTCAAATGAACTACATAAACCGGCTTACCCTGATCAAGGTATAGCAATATATCGTGTTGACGCTCCATATTTAATTCGCTATCAATCATGGATGTTTTCTGCACAAAAACATCAACACTACCTGTATCATCCACAAGTTTTGCACTCAAAAATTCTTTAGCATTCAAATCTAGGGTGCTCGAGTACAGAATCTTTGGCAATACTGGCGGAGTCTCGGCTTCTTTTATATCCTCCAAATGTCCTGTTGCTCGAATATATTTGGCCGTACTCTCATCTGTAACTACGGCTGTAAGCTCTGAAACTGTGCAATTTTGAATTTCGAAAGACTCAAGCTCTGACCTTTTTACCCAAGCGTCAGAAGTTGATTTCAACAAATGTTCATAGGCATCTCCATTCATCATGGTTACATAACCAAGCCTAATTCTATTCTCAGACCCATAAATTCGTCTATGAATGGATATGTGGGTATCCGCTTGCCTGTCTGTCCAAAAATCCCCTGTACTCAAATGTTCTTCCGTTACTTCGTTATCTTTCAAATAATTATCAAACGATTTTTTTGTCTTGGCACCAGAACCATATAAGGCATTTGTGAGGCCTAAATATTTTTTTAATTGCGAATTGTAGAAATTGACAACTTCCTCATCAGTAAACTGAGGGGGTATTGTCCAAGCCATATGCAAAAATCTATACCCATCCTTCGCCGTCGTTGCAAACCCATATGTTACACCCAGATCGTCTTTTACCACAAGGATTGAATGTTCGTCCATTGGATTCTCATCATGTTGTGCAATCTCTACATCAAGCTTTTGTTTTGTTAACTCCATTTGTAAATCCTGTTCCAGCAAAGGAAATGTATATGGTTGCACCTCTCCCCCACAAGCTGTTAATAGCATCGTGATTGCACATAATAACGCTGCCAGTTTCTTTTTCATAGCTTTCCTCCCCCAATACATCTTCCCAAGCATCGCTGCACTGCTACATGTGTACTGTCAATCTATCCGAGTAAAAAATAGGGCTGACAATTTAAACTTGAAAATTGTCAGCCCTCCTATGATTTTGTCAATTTTGTGTCTGTTAAACCCAACTTTACTGAATGAGTTGTAAAATCTGTTTTGGTCTTTGCATCGCATGGGACAATACCGAAACAGCGCCTTGGGAAATGATTTTGTACTTAGACATTTCCGCAAGTTCGAACGCCATATCTGTGTCATAAATTTTTGAAAGCGTTACATCGAGTGCCGCTTTTGAATTGCCAATGTTTGTGCTGATGGTTTCCAGTCTGTTTTGGAACGCACCAAGCTTGCCACGTGCGTCAGAGCAATAACCGATTGCACTATCCAATTGACTAATGGCAACACTGGCAGACTTTTGGGTCATTACAGAAAGCCTGTCTATACCAAGGCTGCCCGCAGTAACCTCTTCGATTGCGACATAAATATTAATATCTTTGTTTGCACCTGTCTGAAAAACCAAACTATTGTCTTTGACCGTTAGGTTTACAGTTGTCTCCTCATAAGGAACTTCCAAAACCATTTTTTGTTTGTTGGCTTCGACCACAATAATTCTGTTTCCGTCTTGAATAGTTGACGAGCCAACTGGAAATCCCGAAACAAGTTCCACTTGTGCATCTGTACCAGGGGATGCTGCACTTCCTGCTCCAAAACCTAAAGCGTCAAGCAGTTCTGCGTTACCCGATTGTATAGAAATTGAATGGTTGGAGCCAGAATATTCAGAAGTCATTGAGTCAATCACTCGATCTGTACCTTCGGTAACTTTCATTCCTAGCGTTCCTGTTATGTCTTTAATTTTTTTGAAAACGTCTTCTTTTGTGTCCAGTCGACTAATATCAACGTCTACACCGCTAATGTTAATCGTACCTTCAAGTGCTAGATCAGGAAATGTTTTACCTAATGTTGGCGATACCGTCGAATAGCTTGGGTGTGTTGCAATGCTTGTGACTCTAACTTGGTATTCACCCGGTAAAACCGTATCTGCTACTTGAATTAAGTTGGCATCAGCATTTTCAACTTGATTGCCGCCCGCATCTGCGACAGTTGCACGTCCCTTTGTTCCGCAATGTCCGCCGAGCAAGCTTATGTTGTTGTACTGCGTTTTTTCTGAAATGGAATCAATTTCCAGTTTGAGCTGATCAATTTCTATTTGAACTTTATATCGATCATCGGATTGCATGGTGCCGTTTGCCGCTTCCACCGAAAGTTCACGCACTCTTTGCAAGATCGAGTGAATTTCGTTAAGCCCAGCCTCTGCTGTTTGAACCATAGAGATTCCATTTTGCGAGTTTTGCCCGGCCACTTTCATTCCATCGCCTTGCATGAGCATTCTCTTTGAAATTGCGATTCCCGGTGGGTCGTCCTTTGCGGAGTTTATGCGAACACCTGTTGACAATCTATCGGTTACCATCGAAAGTTTTCTATCTGCAAAACGTGATGCACCCATTGCTCTTAAAGCCGGAACATTATTACTAACTTTCAATTTTTTTACCTCCTTTTTTAAAACAACACTCTATATTATTATATCGGCTTTTTACAAAATTAACTGAGAAGTTAGCATTTTTTCAAATTCAAAAAGAGAGCCTTTGTTAAAAGCCCTCCTTCAAATATTATACTAATTCACATTTAAAGTATAGAATAAAATTTTCATTCTGCACTTGATACGTGTGCAGAACGCTAACGCTGTGAAAATTTTATTCTGCCGTTCTAACGTGAATTAGTATTAACCCTTCATTGTGCTGATTCTGATTTGACTTGTTTCCATGCCTGTTTTACGTTTCACGATGTCCTCGATTTGAGCAATCTCTGCGTCCGATAAAGCTTCTTTGCTAACTACAACGTCAACGGTGTCGTCGTCAATACGAACATACACATCTTTAAAGCCTTTGGCTTCAATCATTGCTTCTGCCGCTGTTTCTTTTTCAATTCTTTTTTGGATAGAGAGCATAACATCCGCACACTCTGCACGTTTTACTTGCTCGATGTTTCCATTGTTAATCATTTCTGTCAAGATTTCTTTTTGTTTGGCACGAGCTTGCTCTCTCTCTAGGCGAGCCTGAACAAAGTACGATGCATCTGCCGAGTTGTTAACAAAAATTGCTTCGCCAGCTTCTGTTGCCTCTGTGCCTTCTGCAAGTTCCATCGAGATTGTTGGGTCGTCATTCATTGTGAGTGCTTCGCCAATTTCAGATGCGGACATTTTTCCCGCTTCCACTGTGTCCTCTGGAACAAGCGCTACAATTTCGCCTTCGTCACTTAACATCATTTGGTTTGTGCCACTACCTCGTCCGTCAACGTAGTTTAAGTAACCCGCTACTGCAATCATGATGACAAGTGCTGTTATAATGACCTGATTTCTTTTAATAATGAACATAAATATCCCCCTTATTTTTATAAATCTTTTAATTTTAATACCTGAACTTTATGCGGTTCAACGCCTAGTACAGTTTGTGTTGCCCGAATCAGTTGCTCTTTCACTAAAACATTTCCGCCTCCCTTCGCAACAATGATGACACCCTCTATCTTAGGCACAATTTCTTTAATTATCAGCGGCTCATCGACACCACCGCTTCCTTTGATAATTATTTTTGTGCCCGACTGTTTTAAATTGTCAATTTCCCTATCGCCGCCCTCGCCGTCTTTTTCTGTTGTTTTTATTCGCTCATAATTGCTGTCTTCTGCAACAACAATTTCTTTGCCTTGTTTTAGCGTTACCATTACATTGACAACGCCAGCACCGTCCACTTGTGACAAGATGCTTGATAACCGCTTCTCAATTTTTGCTTCGTAGTCATTTTCTTTCACCTGTGGGTTTGTGTTTTGCTCTGGAACTGGCTTTTTAACGATACCCGTCATAAACAACGAGTTGCTAAACATGATGAGCATGATTCCCACCAAGAAAGCGGCTCCAAAGTTTATGATTGTTTTTTTGTCCTTGCCCTTAAATATATTTCGTAAGTTCATCGCAACCCTCCTTTGTTAGTTTCTCTCTTGTACATTTACATATATATGTCCTTGTGGCAAATTATAGAAGTTTGAAATTATTTTTTTTATCTCCGCAATTTCTGCCGTTTGCTTCTTCGAATTGTCCTTTTGGCTTTCCTTTTTTATCTTCACAGGCTCAATGTGAACCAGCTTTTCTTTTTTGCTTTTTTCTTCGCTCTTTTTCTTTGTAACGCTTAAATTAATTTCCTTTAGCTCGCCGCTTTTTAAGTCAATATCTGTTTTTAGATTAACCACGTCGTAGTCGTCCAACACTTCGGCCACTTTCACTTTCATTTCATCATTGAACGCCTCTTCAATCAATTTTTTACGCTCGGCTTCAATGTCTTCTGTTCGGTACCCAGAAAGTTGATTTGCCACGTTAAGTTGTGAATTGACGCCTTTCACAAGCCAATCCATATCTTTTACCCCACTAAGCTTTCCAATGGGCTCAAACACCAAGAATACAACCACAAACCCGAGCACAATACTTATATAGCTTTTATATTTTCCGCTTGGCAAAATTATTCCAACAAACGATGCAAAAAGCAGAAAAAAAATAATACCTCGTATATAACTTGAAAACATCTCAATCATAGGACTACCTCTTTTAGAATGACAGCAAAATCATGACCGAAAACAAAAACATCACAGCAACCGAAACGCCACACGCCAGTATCAACAGTGAGAACGATGCAATGGCGTCAATGCACTTAACAATTCTTGCGTCACACACTGGTTGGATTGCCGCCGCCGTAAATTTATACACAAAAACCAGAATCACCATTTTTAAAATGGGAAACGCACAAGCAACCACAATCATAATAACCAAAGCAAGCGACACACCGCTCTTGGTTGCATCTGCAAAACTTGATACGGTGTCAGCCGCCCCTGTTAAAATTCCACCGACAACAGGCACGGAACCCATAACACTTCTTGCTGTCTTTAGCACCACATTGTCAACGATGGTGCTGCCCACTCTTTGCAAAGAAAGTGCCGCCATAAAAATGATGATGATTACTTTTAAACACAAGCTGCACCCATTTTTTATTAACTCTGCAAACTTGCTCAAAATTTCTTGTTCTGTCAAATAATTTACAATTTGAACACCAGCACCCAAAACAATGGCGGACATAAGTGTTGTTTTGATAAACGAAGCCGCCACATTCACCACAAAAAAAACGATGGGGTGAAATGCGTAAGCACCACCGATGCTGCCAGTCATTACGATCAAACTTAACATGAGCGGAATACTCGCTTCCATGAGGGAGGTCGTTGTCATAATCAGGCTTGACATGGTTCCCACCGCAAGCCGAAATGAATCGAACAAAACCGTAATCAACGCAAGATAACTTACATAAAACCCGAGTTCTCCAACGCCTTTGTTTTTAAAAGAGTCAGTTAGATTTTTTATGAGAGCACTTAAAATCGCAATGATAAATAAATTTCTTATGAGTGCAGATTGCAAAAGAACCTCGTTTCCAAGCAACTGTATAGCGTGATCAAAAATTGCATGAGGCGAAAAATCAAGTTCGCCTGCAACCGCTTTTTTTATTAAATCGCCAAATGAAAAACTTGTCCCCACACCGACGTTGTTGGTAATGATGCTGCTTTCAATCGGCGAAATATCAATTGAGTTTAAATACTTATCGAGTTCTTCCATGTTCACAACTCCTTAGTACATTAGGGCAAGACATTGCCCACAAGGCTCATGAGCCCCAGCAAAATCGGTGCGGACAAAAGCATGACCAAAACTTTTCCGCCCAAATCTATTTTTGAAGCAATTGCATTTTCTCCCGCATCGGAACAAATTTGAGCACCAAACTCTGCAATGTACGCAATACCCACAATTTTTAAGATAATGCCAATGTACGTGGCGTCGGTGTTGAGCTTTGTGGATAGCGTGTTAAAAACCTGAACCACGGCACCAAGTTTTGGCATGATCATGAAAAAAATTAATATGCTTCCACAAATTCCAATGAGTAAACCAATTTCGGCATTCTGTTGCTTAACTGTAACCGCCAAAATCGCCGCAACAATCCCAACCCCCACAATTTGAATAATCTCCATAAACTTCTCCCATCACAAATTAAACAGACTTTGAACAGTCGAAAACAATTCGCTTATATACTGGATTACCCAAAACAAAACCAAAATAACACCCGCAAGTGTTGTCAGTGTGGCAAGCTCGCCACGGTTTGCACTGTTTAAAATTTGGTTTAAAACCGCAACGATGATTCCGACAGCCGCAATTTGAAAAATCACTTGAATTTCCATTTTTACCTCCCCCTTGTACTAGATAAAAATTATAATTGTGAGCAGCCCACTAAGCACGCCAAGACTATTAAACAATTTTTTACTCCTCACACGGCTTTCGCTAAGCGTCTGAACCGTGTTGTCAATATAATTTGAAGTGACCAAAATGCTCGTACTCTGCATGGATAAATCGAGATAACCCAAGGTTTTGCCAAAAGAAATAAGTGCTTCCACATCTTCTTTTGAAAAATATGTATCACGGCTGTGTTGCTTCAAGCTTTTTTCCCAAAGTGTGCTTATATCTTCTTTTTGGCTAGACGTTTTGTTTTCAGAAATTAACCTTGCGAAGTCGTGGAAAATAAAAGAGATAGGTTTTTTCGTTCGATTCGCAATATTAAAAAGTGCAATGGGAAGCGGCGTCTGCAAATACTCGATTTCAGATTTTAAGATTGACAGTGCTTTTTTAAACTCCATTAAGTCATTGATTCGATACGTTTCCAAGTTGCCATAATACAATCCAGCAAGCACAGACGAGCTCATAATGAACAAGATTCCAGCCAATTTTAAAATCATACCGCACCACCCCCGATATATTTTAAATCCGCATCGTATACACCACCGAGCTCGCCAAAATTTTTTAGCACCACGTAACGTTCAATTGTTTTTTTTCTTATCAAGTCAGAAATTTGGCTTTTCTGTTTCAGTTCTTCTATGTCTGTGCTATGCACCGTGCAAACAAATTTAACACCGGCACACAACGCCTCATCAATCGCTTGCACGTCTTCCACTTTTCCGATTTCGTCAACAGCAATCACCTTGGGCGACATGGACCGCAACAACATTAAAATCCCTAGTGCCTTTGGGCAAGAATCAAGTACATCCGTGCGAACCCCAATATCGTTTTGTGGTACGCCCATGTAACAGCCGGCAATCTCTGAACGTTCGTCAACCACTGAAACCGCAAACCCCGAATTGCTAAGCGTTCT
This sequence comes from Eubacteriales bacterium, assembly GCA_031554055.1. GTDB lineage: Bacteria > Bacillota > Clostridia > Lachnospirales > JAVBKL01 > JAVBKL01. Next base: position 16,839 of record JAVBKL010000202.1, read on the forward strand.
CACAATATCTCGCAGCAGCGTGGTTTTTCCACAGCAAGGCGGCGACACAATCATTGTATTTTTTATCCCATTGTTTGCACCTACAATGTATTTCATCACTTTATCTGAACAACCCTTAATCTCATGCGAAATTCTAAAGTTAAGACCATTTATATTTTTTAGTGTTTTAATTCCGCCGTTTGAAAGTACGGCTCTCCCACTGATTCCCACACGATGCCCACCGGCAATGGTGATGTATCCATTTCTAAGTTCTTCCTCAAAGGCATACAGTGAATAATCGCTGATGAGTGCAATGCATTTTTCAATATCCTCCCTAGACGGAAGATAAGCACTAAGCACACCGCATTTTCGCCCTACTGTGTCCAGAAAAAACTCGTTCCCCGATTCAATCACAATGAGAGGCTTGTTAATTCTGATTCTGATTTCCTGGAGATTGTCCCAAAATTTATCGCTCTGCTTTAAAAAGATTTCTGCAATCTTGCCACTTAAGTAATCTGTAATTTGGCTTTTACTGTCCATATTTTTCCTCCTTCGTTAATTTATTTAAATGTATGAGATCCTAGGACAGATTATTCATACCAAAAAATACAAAAAAACTGACAACCCCATTTCATTGAGGTTGCCAGTCTGGCTTTTATTTATTCTGTTTGTTGTTCCTTTTCTTTCTCTCTGCGGCGTTTGGTCATGATTCCGCCGATTCTACCACTTTCTTTGGCGGTTAATGACTTCCAACCTGTTTCCTTCACTTTATCCATCAGCCCAAGTTCTTCTGCTATCTCATATTTCATTATATCGGCTTCTGTTAAGACTTTCTCTTTTTTTGGTTTTGTCTTGCTCATATTTTTACTATCCGGCATATATCTCCCACCTAACCCTTTAGGAATATTATAGCTGGAAATTTATATTTTTATTCAATCGGTTTCTAAATGTCGGTTAGTGCAACATCATTTTCTACGGCAAGACGTTTCACATCTTCAAACTCGTCTTTGGTTTTTGTAACCCCAAAACCTTGTCCTGTTTTTACTTTTATTTCGCCATAAGCCGTGTCTCTTGTTGCAAACTCTCTTTCAAGTTCGTATCGCTCAAAGGAATTTTTTCGAATACCAAACGTGGTGGTATGTTTAAATATCAACTCCGAAAAAGTATCAGCATCACTTGGTCTACAAATTAAACTAAGTTTCGTTGCCGGTCTTGATTTCTTCATGATAATCGGTGTAAAGTAACAATCGAGAGCACCATGCTTTAAAAAAGTTTCCATAGCAAAGCCGAGTGCTTCGCCCGTCATGTCGTCAATATTGGCAGAAAGTTCAATAACCAAACTTGTCTTCTCATCGTCTGCTCCCAAGAAAACTCTTACACAATTCGCAACTTTAAATTCTTTTTGACCCATGCCGTAACCAATTTTTTCCACTCGCATAACAGGCATGGTTTCAAACCTATCGGCAAAATGTTTTAGAATCGCCGCACCTGTTGGGGTGCAAAGTTCTGATTCAATTTGGCCTTTAAAGATCGGTACGTGCTTTAAAATGGTTGCGGTAGCCGGTGCTGGAACAGGCAAGACCCCATGCGAACAACGCACAAAACCGCCGCCCACATTAATCGGCGAAACGATTATTTTTTCCGCCTGAATCAGTTCAAACAATCTACAGCAGCCGACAATATCACAAACGGCATCGAGTGCTCCCACTTCGTGAAAATGCACTTCGTTTACCGTTCTGCCATGTGCCTCTGCTTCTGCTTCTGCAATAATTTTATAAATGGTTATCGCATCTTGCTTTACTTTTTCGGAAACAGAGAGGCCATTAATAATTTCTGATAAATCAAAAAGACCTGTGTGTTCGTGGTCATGGCTGTGCTCGTGGCCGTCCTCATGTTCATGCTCGTGCTCTCCGTGGATTTCCACAAGAATTTGCGAACCCACGATTCCGCTTTTGGTTGCGGATTTTCTGAAAACTTTTACGTTCTCAAGTCCGATTCCGTTCATCTCATTGATAAAAGTATCTTGTTCAACCAATTCGGAAAGAGCAGCCATGAGCATATCCCCAGCCGCCCCCATGTTGCATTCTATAAATAGGGTTTTCAATTTAGCCCCTCCATTTTGTTAATCATGTTCGCCATGTATCCTGCACCAAAACCGTTGTCAATGTTTACAACACTCACGCCGCTTGCACAAGAATTGAGCATGGACAGTAGTGCGGAGATTCCGCCAAGACTTGCTCCATAACCAACGCTCGTTGGCACAGCAATAACAGGGCAATCCACCAAGCCTCCCACGACGCTTGCCAGTGCGCCTTCCATTCCAGCAACAACAATGATTACCCTCGCAGACATAAGCACATCGAGCTTCATGAGCAAACGGTTTAGCCCAGCCACACCCACGTCATACAGTCTCTCCACGTTGTTTCCAAACAACTCAAGAGTGAGTGCTGCTTCTTCGCAAACAGCAAAATCGCTTGTCCCACCAGAGGCAATCACAACTTTTCCTACCATTGGTTTTTCTGTACGAGAAACAATTCCGATTTTTGCAACATTGTAATATTCCATTTCAATTTCTTTTGAAACAAGAGCCGCTGACTGCTCGGAAAATCTCGTGATTAATATATCTGTCAAGCCCTTTTCTTGCATGGACTTTACAATTTTAATGATTTGGTCGGGTTGTTTGCTCTGTCCAAAAATCACTTCCGAAACGCCTTGTCTAAGCCCTCGCTGTAAATCGACTTTTGCAAAACCAATGTCTCCCGATTCAAGATCGACAAACGACTGCATAAACGGCATTGTCTTAAACTGAATCAATGCGTCCGCAGGCGAAATTTCTCCCGATTTAACTAAATTTAGAGTTTGTAAAACTCTGTCTTTCTCCAAAACGTTTACCTCCCATTTAAGTCCAAAAAAACTGCATCAAACAAATTTTTAAGTCTATCAAAAATTTCTTTTTTGTTGTTTATAAAAGCTGTGAGCTGCTCGTCTTTCAGTTGTATTCTAGCACAGTTTTTAAACAAACGCACTCTAAAATCTGAAAAACCTAGTCCACGCAAGAAATCTTCTGCTTCTTCCACTCTTGTTAGTTGCTCTTTTGTAATTTTTGTGTTTGTCTCAATTCTTGTGGCAAGGCAGGCATACGATGGTTTGTTCCATGTGAATAACCCCGCTTCTTTTGATAATTCACGAACCATTGCTTTGGTAAGCCCACAATCACGAAGCGGTGATAAAACACCAAGCTCATGTGCCGCTTTCATGCCAGGGCGGTCACCCTCGCTGTCTGATGCGTTTGTTCCATCAATTAACACAACATAGCCATCTTGCTCTGCTCGTGCTTTAACAGCCGAAAACAAACGGTTCTTGCAATAATAGCAACGTTGCTCATCATTTTTTGATACATCATCACTTTCGAGAGCACTCATCTCAATTACTTTTATTTCCACACCGACGTATTCTGCAATTTTCTTTGCGTCCTCAAATTCAAACGCTGGTTGAAACTCCGTCTTTATAAAATATGCCGACACATCTGCCCCATATTTTTTTGCCGCCCACAAAAGATAAGACGAATCCACGCCGCCCGAAAAACCAATTCCAATTTTATTATTTACTGAAAAAAATTCTTTTAAGTCCATATTCTCCTCCAACATATCAAAAAACAAGTCGGAGGATTGTCCCCGACTTGTTAGCTTATCATTAACCCACGCTTTTTTACTTCATAGTCCAATTTCTCGCAATCTTCTTTTGCAAATGCATACGCAAGCCAAGCAACTCTAAACGACAAGTAATCCTGTTCGCTTGTCAATTTATTCAGCTCATAATTTGCTTTTTTTACCGCTACTTCTTTTTTTAGTTTTTTAAATAACGAAACTAAAGCGTTGTCATCCAATGTGACTCGCTCTGGAACAATTTTTATTTCGTCCTCCATAAAATCTCCCCCATTAACTTTAGAAGACCGACAATTTTAAGAATTATATCATAAATTCCCCCACGGATTCATGACAATTGTATTACATTTTACATGAACTAAGATTGCAATGGCATGATTGCCCAACAAACTACATATAAAAGAGCTGGAACACCAAAAAAAGTTAGCAATAACATGACCCAAATAATTCTAATTAAGGTAGCGTCCACATTAAAATGCTCGGCAAGACCGCCACAAACTCCTGCTAAAACCTTATTGGTTTTTGATAAACATATTTTTTTCTCCATATAATTCACCCGCTTTGTTTTATTCGGATATTTAGACTTTACTATACAAATGTAATAGTAATATCTATATCTACGATTCCAAATTAATTAAGTCTGGTTTCGTTTCCGATTTCTGATCTAATTTAGACTCGATAAATTCCCACAGTTTGTCTTTGCCTTCTCTGGACTCTGCGGAAAAAGCAATCATGGTGTTTGTCGTATCAAGACCCAAGCCTTTTCTAATCATGGATAAATGTTTCGGCACTTGGTTCCTTTTTATTTTATCGGCTTTTGTCGCAACAACGGCAATCGTGTAATTATAATGTTTTAGCCAATCCACCATCATTTTGTCATTTGTCGATGGCTCATGCCTGATGTCTATTAAAAAAATGATGCATTTAATTTGACGTCTAATTAAAAGGTATTGCTCAATCATTTTGCCCCATTTTGCGGACTCTGACTTTGAAATTTTTGCATAGCCAAATCCTGGTAAATCCACAAAGTGCAATAAATTTTCAACATTATAAAAATTGATTGTCCTTGTTTTTCCGGGATTTTGGCTCGTTCTTGCGAGCGACTTTCTATTAATCATGCAGTTAATGAGTGAGGATTTTCCCACGTTGGATTTTCCCACAAACACAAACTCGTCAAAATCATTATCGGGAAACTGGTCTGGCCAAACCGCCACTCGTGCTAGTTCTACAAAATTTACTTCCATAACTTACTCCTTTGTTTTCGCAAGCGAACAATCCAAAACCTTGTCCATGTCCTTGGCAAGGATAATTTCTATATCCTTTTTTACATACTCGTCCAGTTCATTTAAATCATCTGCGTTGTCGTTTGGAATAATTACTTTCACAACGCCCGCTTTTTTTGCGGCAAGAATTTTTTCTTTTAATCCGCCAATCGGCAACACTCGCCCACGGATTGTAATTTCGCCTGTCATTGCGATATTGTTTTTCACAGGTACATTCGTGAGTGCCGAAACCATGGCGGTTGCGATGGTAATACCAGCAGATGGGCCGTCCTTTGGCACGGCACCCTCTGGAATATGAATATGTATGTCATTCACTCGATAAAAATTTTGACTTAGCCCAAACTTTTCATAGTTGGCACGGATATAACTCATGGCGGCTTTTGCCGATTCCTTCATAACGTCGCCAACATTTCCTGTTAGTTCAAAGTTTCCTCTTCCAGTCATACTATTCACTTCAATCGAAAGGGTGTCACCGCCAAGCGATGTCCACGCAAGACCACGGCAAATTCCCACCTGTGGCTCTTTGAAAATTTTGTCGGCTTTCACCTTTTTGTTACCCAAAAACAATTCAATGTTTTCAGAAGTGATTGTAACAGCTTTCTTTTTTTCGCCTATTACTTCATTTAACAATTTCGCTTTCACGCTTTTTCTGCAAAGTTCGCCCAAGTGCCGCTCAAGCCTACGAACGCCCGCTTCTTTTGTGTAATCCGAAACGATTGCTTCGATGGCACTCTCTTTAATTTTTAAATCAGACTTTGTTATGCCATGACGCTCCAGTTGCTTTGGCAATAAAAACTTCTTTGCTATGTTAATTTTTTCGTTGTCAGTGTAACTTTCAAGCTTAATAATTTCTAGCCTGTCAATCAGTGCGGGCGGTATGCCCTCGGTTGTGTTTGCCGTACATAAAAACATGCAGTTCGATAAATCATACGGCACTTCTAAATAATGATCACGGAAGGCATGGTTCTGCTCTGCGTCTAAAACTTCGAGCAACGCCGCCGCTGGGTTTCCCTTAAAATCATTGCCCATCTTATCTATTTCATCAAGCAGTACCAATGGGTTTGAATACCCCGCTTGTTGCATGGCGTATAAAATTCTGCCGGGCATGGCACCGATATATGTCTTGCGATGTCCTCTAATGTCTGCCTCGTCACGAACGCCGCCAAGTGAAATCCGTACGTACTTTCTGCCCAGTGCTTTGGCGACTGATTTGGCAATGGAAGTTTTTCCAACACCGGGAGGGCCAACCAGACAAATGATGGGGGCGTTCTGCTTGGGTGCAGTCTGGCACACCGCCAAAAACTCGACCATACGCTCTTTCACTTTTTCAAGCCCATAATGATCCTTGTCCAATACCTCACGGGCATTCTTCAAGTTTTTATTTTCTTTCGTAAACTTGTTCCAAGGCACGTTCAAAATATGTTCCACATAATCACGAATACCTCCCGATTCGGGAGCCATTGCCTGAATCCGCTCAAGTCTTTTTAGTTCTTTATTCAGTTTTTTAGTTGCTTCTTCCGATAGCTCCATGTTTTCTGCACGCTGGCGATATTCCCTCACATCTTGTGCAAGCCCATCTTTTTCGCCTAGCTCTTCTTGAATGACCTTGAGCTGTTCTCTCAAGTAATAATCCTTTTGTACTTTGTCCATGTTGGTTTTAACTTTTTCCAAGATCTCTTTTTGCATTTTCAAAAGTTCAATTTCACGGCTTAAGATTTCGTTTACAACAGAAAGCCTTTGTATTTCATCGGGTTGCTCCAAAATCCTTTGCTTTTCATCATATTTGATAAGAGAATGGATGCCGATTAAATCCGCAAGCCGTCCCACATTGCTCGAAAAAGTTAGAATTTCGAAAATAACATCAGCCGGAAGCTTTGCCAGATAGCCCGCATACTCTTCAAAAAGTTCTTGCGTCGCCCTAAGTAGTGCTGTTAGCTCCATGCTCAACCTTGGGACTTGAAATTCTTCAAACTCGTCAATCGTACAAGTTACCATCTCACCCGAGTCAATATATTCTTTCAGATACGCACGTTTTATACCTTCAACAATCACACGTATTCTTCCGTTTGGTTGCCTAAAAACCTGTGTTACCTTGCAAATCGTTCCAACCTTGCATAAATTGCTTTGTGATACTTCTTCATTTTCTGCATCGAGTTGCGATACAGCAAAAATTTCTTTGTTATTCGTAAGTGCCGTTTCAAGGGCAGTAACCGATTTTGGACGTGCAATATCAAAACTTATACTTGATTTTGGAAAAACAACAAGTCCTCGTAATGCCAAGAGCGGGTACTCTGTCGGAGTTTTTTTCATTTTTTCACCTATTATTATAAATTTATTTCTTTGTCGATTTCACTGCCACTAGAGTATCAAAAAATATGGAACTTGTCTATATGATAATGAACTGTTATACTATTACATTATAATAGATCAAATTAACGGAGGATTTCAATGAGTATCTTAACAGTAAAAAACATTAGCCACGGATTTGGCGACAGAATAATTTTTGAGGACGTAAGCTTTAGACTTTTAAAAGGTGAGCACGTTGGCTTAATCGGGGCAAACGGCGAAGGAAAATCAACTTTCATGAGCATCGTGACCGACAAACTCATGCCAGACAAGGGCGATGTCATTTGGGCAACAAGGGTTCGAATCGGCTACATGGATCAACACGCCGTGTTAGAAGCCGGCATTACCATTCGAGATGCACTAAAACAGGCATTTAAGTATTTGTTTGACATAGAGCAAGAGCTTAACCAAAAATACGAAGAAATGGCTACAGCGGACGATGAACAACTAAACAAGCTTATGGAAGATACCGCAACCTTGCAAGAGCTGCTCGAGATTAATAATTTCTACATGATTGACCCAAAGGTTGAAGAAGTGGCAAGGGGTCTTGGACTTTCTGATTTAGGTCTTGATAAAGATGTCACGGATTTATCGGGCGGACAACGCACAAAAATTCTGCTTGCAAAAATGTTGCTTCAAAACCCAGATGTGCTTCTGCTCGATGAGCCAACAAACTATCTGGACGAGGAACATATCACATGGCTTCGCAATTATCTGTTAAACTATGAAAATGCATTTATTTTAATTTCGCATGATATGGAATTTTTGAACTCGGTTGTCAATTTAATTTATCATGTAGAAAACGCAGCACTCACAAGGTATGTAGGCGACTATGAAGATTTCTTAAGACAGTACGAAGCGCAGCGAAAACAAATTGAATCCGCATACGAAAAACAACAATCAGAAATTTCCGACTTGCAAGATTTTATTGCTCGTAACAAAGCAAGGGTTGCCACATCAAACATGGCAAAATCCCGACAGAAAAAACTAGATAAGATGGACATTATCGAACTGCCAAAGGACAAACCAAAACCAGAGTTTAAATTTATATACGGCAGAACTTCCGATAAGTTGATTTTTGAAACAAAAGATTTAGTGATTGGGTATGACCGTGCTTTATCAAAACCTATCAATCTTTTGCTTGAGCGTGGTCAAAAGATTGCACTTGTTGGTGCAAACGGACTGGGCAAGACAACCCTCATTAAAAGTTTACTCGGAGAAATTCAAGCGTTCTCGGGTGAAGTAAGCATCGGTGGAAACCAGCTCATCGGATATTTTGAGCAAGAGCCAAAAGAAGCGAATTATAATACTTGCATCGACGAAGTATGGCAAGAATTTCCAAAGTTCAATCAGTACGAAATTAGACGTGCTCTCGCAAAATGCGGGCTCACCACAAAACAGCTTGAGAGCAAAGTTTGCGTGTTAAGCGGCGGTGAGCAAGCGAAAGTTAGGCTTTGCAAAATTTTAAACCGTGAGACAAATATTTTGATACTAGACGAGCCGACGAACCATTTGGATGTTGATGCCAAGGCAGAACTCAAGCAAGCCCTCAAGGATTTTAGAGGCACCGTGCTCATGACTTGCCACGAGCCAGAATTTTATGCAGATATTATCACAGCGACTTGGGACTGTAGGGATTTTACGCTTTTGAGTTATTAAATACAAAAAGGGTTGCGGATTAAAATTTTCATTTTAATCGCAACCCCTTTTATATTCAAACCCTTAAAAATTACTTATTTTTGTTCGCGTTTTTTTTGTCCATCTCTGTATTCGCCTCATCAGCAAAATCATTTCTGTTTGTGTTTGTTTTGTTCTTGTCCATGTCTCTTACCTCCTTTACCTTATAGCACACAGGCTAATAGATTGATACAAATTTACGTTGTATGAATCGTAAATCAGTATTAGAGAAGTTATCTCTATGGAAGTATTATGGATAAATAATGTAAAACTTATACACCCAAACTATCTTTTTATTAAATAATTTTTGTAGTCCCAAGTCACCATGTCACAAAACCCAACGCCAAGGCCCGTGCCCAAGGTAACCACTGCCGAAGTCTTATCGTTCACGCCATATGCCGCCGCTGTTCCGTCATGGATTAATATGACTTTCATGTTACGACCCAGTCGCTCTGTAAGGACTTCGCAAAGATAATTTTCATAATCCTCACGAACCAATTTTAGTTTTCCGTACTCGCCCCTAAAATAGTAGATTTCGCCCTTGTACACATAATTGGCAATGCTTATGGCAACAAGCTCTGGCTTCACACCGCTAAGCTCTTCCATTTTTAAGCAACTCTCAAGCACAACGCCCACCATAAAATTGTTGAGGAGCTGTGCCTTGCCAAGTTCTTCTTCTGATGACATGAGTTCCATATGTACAATTGATTCAACTTTATCCAAAATCTTTATTTCTCCACTCACAGCATATCCACGCTTCACATACGTGTGACCAAAGTCCATGATGACCATCCTGTCACATTCGTTTGCGCCTCTTTGGTATGCACCAATCATGGGCAAATAATCGCTGTCTGGCGCAATCGTTAATTTGTACGGGTGAAAATTATATTTATCAAAAAGCTTGATTGCCGAAGCTTTCAATTTTTCGCCGATAATGTCATACGTTAGGCCACCGCTTAAAAAAATCGAGTCAATAGAGTTCCAAAACGCCCAGTGCTCATCGCTCCAGTCTATGCGTTGCTCCCTGTTTATTGGATCGCCACGTTTGAGTGCAAGCAAAATATAGCCCAAGTTTTCGCCAACCTCTTCAATAATGGCTTGTGAGCGTTTCATTATTTTTTCATCGGGCGAGC
>JAVBKL010000175.1:0-9403 GCA_031554055.1 Eubacteriales bacterium
TCTGTACTTGATCATTTTAGGGAGCCCTTTGTGCTAGCTTCCTCCACTTGTAATTAAATTTCCCCTATCGGATATTTCTGATGCAAGTTCTGGCGGAGTTTTTTCAAGAACCATGTGAACGGCTTCAACAATACTCATAACCGACTCTTGAAGAGCTTCCTGCATCTCATCCGAACTAACGGTGATGGTTCGTGGTAAGCCTGTAATTAAATTTCTGCCACGTATATCTAAAAAAATCGGTTGTTGCCTGTCAAAAGCCGTACCGATATTTATTTTTAAATCTTCGGCTGTTCGTTCTCCGATTAAAATATTATGTCTTTTTCTCATATAGCGAACGATTGCCTCGTCAAAATTATCGCCAGCAATTTTTAGAGATGTGCTTACTACGATTCCACCAAGTGAAATGACAGCCACATCTGTTGTTCCGCCGCCAATATCAACCACCATACTTCCACAAGCACGAGCAATGTCAATTCCAGCTCCAATAGCCGCAGCTATTGGTTCTTCAATTATGTAGACATCCCTAGCGCCTGCTTGCCTAGTTGCATCATCAACTGCACGACGTTCAACCTCTGTCACATTGCTAGGTACACAAACGGCTATTCGTGGTTTAATTTTAAAAAACAAAGGCGTGCCAACTGCCTTCTGAATAAAGTATTTAAGCATTTTTTCGGTCATGTCATAATCCGAAATTACACCCTCACGAAGCGGACGAATCGCAACAATATTGCCTGGAGTACGTCCAAGCATTCTACGAGCATCTTCCCCAACCGCTAAAATATTATTTGTATTTTTATCAATCGCAACAACCGAAGGTTCTTGCAAAACAATACCTTGTCCTCTTATATAAACAAGCACACTTGCCGTGCCTAGGTCTATACCTATATCTGAACCAACCATAATCACATTCTCCTCAGTTTATTATCGACATTCTATCAAAAATAGTAAATTTAAATTATCCAAATAATAAAAGTTTTTAACAACTTAAAATCAAATTTTAAACATGAGGAAAAGACTCTCATTAGTTTGTCTGATTTTATCGCATATTATTAATGCAACTGCTTGAAAACAAAAGTACTTGAATTCGTGCGAGCTAAAGTTTATTATACACAATAATTGAGAAAAATGAAAGAAAATTATAACAATAAATAGATTTTGAAAAACAAAAAACCGCCCTCTCGGGCGGCTCAAATGCTGATGTACACAATTATTACTTAATAGTAACAACTGCTCCAACTTCTGTAAGTTTGTTTTTGATGATTTCTGCTTCGTCTTTAGAGATAACTTCTTTAACCATTTTAGGTGCACCGTCAACCAAGTCTTTTGCTTCTTTAAGACCAAGGCCAGTGATTTCTCTAACTACTTTAATAACTTTAATTTTTTCTGATCCAGGGCTTGTAAGTTCTACGTCAAACTCTGTTTTTTCTTCTTCAACTACAGCAGGACCTGCTGCTGCCATAACTACGCCAGCTGCTGCGGATACGCCAAACTCTTCCTCTGCTTTTTTTACAAGGTCGTTAAGTTCAAGAACTGAAAGTTCCTTTACTGCTGCAATAATTTCATCAATAGTTAATTTTGCCATTATAAGCACCTCCAAATATTTTTATACAATAATAATTACGCTGTTTCGCCTTTTTTTTCTGCGATTGCATTGATAACTCTAGCGAATGAAGACAATGGAGCCTTGAATGAACCAAGCAATTTAGCAATAAGCTCATCTTTCGATGGAATATCTGCAATGGCTTGAATGTTCTTAGCGTCATAAACTGCACCCTCAACAAAACCTGCTTTAAACTCAAGCTTTGGTAATGCTTTGAGCTCTTTAGTAATAACACGTGCTGCTGTCATTGGGTCATCATAGCAAATGGCAAAAGCACTTGGGCCATTAAGATACTCTGTAAGGCCTTCAAACTCTGTACCTTGAATCGCAAGCGATACCATTGTGTTTTTGTATACTTTGTAGTCAACACCAGCATCTCTAAGTTTTTTTCTAAACGCTGTGTCTTGCTCAACAGTAAGACCTCTTGAATCAACAACTACTATAGACTGTGCTTTCGCAAGTTTGTCTTTGATTTCATTAATAACCACTTGCTTTTCAGCCATCTTAGCTTCTGATTTAATCATTGGAACACCTCCTTAAAAATTTAAATAAAAAACCTCTTTGCACATAGACAAAGAGGCATCAAAATCGATTTTCTCCTAGGTAGGATTTATGCAAAATGCAACCTACTGTCTACGGCTAACTTTATGATTATACTCGAAAAATTTTAGCTTGTCAAGTATTATTCAGAAATTTTAACAGGATTAACCTTTACTGCTGGGCCCATTGTTGAGCTTAAAACAACGCTCTTCAAGTATTGACCTTTTGCAGCTGATGGTTTTGCTTTAATAACTGCACTCATAAGAGTCTCAAAGTTCTCCAAGAGTTTCTCTGTACCAAAGGAAACTTTTCCAACAGGCACGTGAATGATGTTTGTTTTATCTAAACGGTATTCAATTTTACCGGCTTTAATTTCTTCAATAGCTCTTTTAACATCCATTGTAACTGTACCAGCTTTTGGATTAGGCATAAGACCTTTAGGACCTAAAACACGACCCAAACGACCAACAACACCCATCATATCTGGAGTAGCAACAACGACATCAAACTCAAACCAGTTCTCGCCTTGAATTTTTGCAACTAAATCTTCTGCACCAACAAAGTTAGCACCAGCTGCTTCAGCTTCTGTAGCTTTATCACCTTTTGCAAAAACCAAAACACGAACAACTTTACCAGTACCATGTGGTAAAACAACTGCACCACGTACTTGTTGGTCAGCGTGTCTTGAGTCAACGCCAAGACGAATATGAGCTTCAACTGTTTCATCAAATTTTGCGAGTGAAGTCTTTTGAACTAACTCAATAGCTTCATTAGTATCATAAAGATTTGCACGGTTAACGAGTTTTGCTTTTTCTATATATTTTTTTCCACGTTTCATTATAAAATCCTCCTCAAGTGGTAGTATCGGGAGCTTCCCTCCCACTAGGCATGCAAATTGCTCGCCTGTCTATCAGTCTTTAACAACAATACCCATGCTTCTAGCTGTTCCGGCTATCATGTTCATAGCAGCCTCAACAGATGCAGCATTTAAATCAGGCATTTTTTGTTCTGCGATTTTTCTTACTTCATCTTTTGTGATCGTAGCCACTTTTTGTTTATTAGGCACACCAGAGCCAGACTCTAGTTTGCAGGCTTTTTTCAAAAGAACCGCAGCTGGTGGAGTTTTTAAAATAAAAGTGAAGCTTTTGTCTTGGTAAACTGTGATAACAACAGGGATAACGAGTCCAACTTGACTTTGTGTTCTTTCATTAAATTCTTTACAAAATCCCATGATGTTTACACCGTGCTGACCGAGTGCAGGACCAACCGGTGGAGCTGGTGTTGCCTTGCCAGCGTTGATTTGAAGCTTAACATAACCTGTAACTTTTTTTGCCATAATGGCACCTCCTAAATAATGTGGTAATTAACGGGATTGTCCCTCCCACGTGCTCACGCGAGCACCGCAAACGAAAGTAGTTTTATATCTTTTGAATCTGCATAAAATCCAGTTCAACTGGCGTTTCACGCCCAAAAACAGACAGTTTAACAACAATAAGACGCTTGTGTTGATTGACTTCTTTGACAGGGCCTGACGAACCTTCAAAAGGACCGTTGACAACCATCACAACATCTCCTTCAAAAACATCGAGTGTTTCTACAGGAGGTTTAATGCCCATCGACACAACTTCATGCTCAGTTAGTGGAACAGGTTTTGAACCAGGCCCAACAAAGCTTGTAACACCACGAGTGTTACGCACAACATACCAAGTGTCGTCGTTCATGAACATTTTTAGCAGTACATAACCAGGAAAAGTTTTGCGTTGAATCATCTTTTTTTGACCATTCTTAATTTCACTGATTTCTTGCATTGGTACTTCAACTTGCAAAATTTGTTCGTGCATTCCACGGTTTTCGACTATTTTTTCAATATTCGCTTTAACCTTGTTTTCATAGCCCGAATAAGTATGAACAACATACCATCTTGCTTCCTCTGACATAAATCACATTCCTTTCAGAGTACACAAATCTGTATACTTTGAATTACCTAATACTAATTTAATTCAAAAATAAATTAGCAAACTACAGTTTAGAGCAAAGTGACAAGAAATTGAATAACACCATTATAGACAGAATCAATCCCAAAGATTATAACAGCAAAAATGAGAGAAACTCCTATAACTGTAACACTTTTCTTCTGCAAATCTTCACGTGAAGGCCAATTAATTTTACGGAACTCGCCTCTGTAGTCAATTGCCACTTGTTTTACTGTTTGAGAAAAAGTTTTTTTACCTGTATCCGATTTCTCAACTTTAGTGCTTTTTTCAGAGTTGCTAGCAGCTTGTTTCTCTTCCGAATTTTGCACTTTATCCTTTTCGTCCATCATTTCACTTCCTTACCGAATACTAAGAATGAATAACTACATTGACATTCCTAAGCAAATTACTTAGTTTCTCTGTGATTCGTGTGCTTATTGCAAAATCTGCAATATTTTTTAGTTTCCATTCTTTCTGGATGCAGCTTTTTTTCTTTTTTAGTGTTGTAATTTCTTTGTTTGCAGTCAGTACAAGCTAAAGTAATCTGTGTTCTCAAAACGCCCACCTCGCTTATTGAAATAATAATAAATAGGTAGAATCAAGCAATAAAAAAAGGACTTATGCCCTATCTACAGTAAAGAATCATATCACAATGATTCTTTACTGTCAACAAGTTTTGGGCAAAATCCGCTAAAAATTTAATTAATTTGTAATATTTAAAGGAAGATGCCTTTTAATTTTTGAACACTGCAAAGTCTTTTGATTGCGAGCATATAAGCGGCTATCCTAAAACTAACATTTTTATCTTTTACAATTTCCAAAACGTTATCAAAGCTCTCAAGCATTATTTTTTCAAGCTTTGTATTCACTTCAAGTTCTGTCCACGAAACTCTTTGAAGATTTTGCACCCACTCCAAATAGGAAGTCGCAACGCCGCCCGCATTTGCCAAAATATCTGGAAGAACAATAATTCCTCTTTTGGCTAATATTTTATCTGCTCCAACAGTTGTAGGGCCATTTGCACCCTCAGCAATTAGTTTCGCTTTTATTAATGAAGCGTTTATGTGAGTGATTTGCTTTTCAAGAGCACAAGGCACCAAAACATCACAATCACAAATTAAAAGTTCCTTGTTCGTAATTTCTCTATAGTTTGTCAAAATCTCATTTGCTGGCGTATTGGCATTCCTCTTTGCCGTGTATGCACGAATTTCCTCAAGTGAAAATCCTTCTTCTTTGTATACTCCGCCTTTTGAACCACTCAATGCAACAATCTTGCAACCAAGTTCATGCAATAATACTGCGCCGACTCCACCAACGTTCCCCTTGCCCTGAACAGCCACGCGAACATCTTCTGGTTTCATATTCATATATTTTAATGCTTCACGAACCGTAATCATAACCCCACGGCCTGTCGCCTCCACTCTTCCTAGTGAACCGCCAAGCTCAATTGGTTTTCCTGTTACAACCGCAGGCGAACTTTTGCCGCTTAATGTGCTATACGTGTCAACAATCCAAGCCATGATTTGTGCATTTGTATTTACATCTGGTGCTGGAATATCCGTTTCTGGCCCAATCACTGGATAAAGTGCCGATGTAAACTTTCTGGTTAAGCGTTCAAGCTCGCCCTTAGAAAGTTCTGATGGATTTACCGTGATTCCACCCTTTGCACCGCCAAAAGGGATTCCAACTACTGCACATTTAAAAGACATCCACGCCGCCAACGCTTTCACTTCGTTCATGTCCACTTGTTGGTGGTATCGTATACCTCCTTTGTATGGGCCTCGAACATTAGAATGCTGTACTCTAAATCCTTCAAACACTCTAATTGTGCCATCGTCCATTTTAATAGGAAGCGAAACTTTTACTTCTCTGTCCGGATACTTGAATTTGACATACTCGCTTCTATCAAGCCCGAGTGCTTGCCCAGCCTCTTCGACCACTTTGAGTACATCATTGTAAGGGTTATACGTCTCTTCCATACACATACAAATTCCTCCTAAACTAGCATATATGTCATTCGCTAATTACTGCCCTTTGACCGAAAGTTTTTAAACCAGCCCGTTTGAACAATAATTAAGAATAAAACCAAACCGAATAAAACAATGGAGACAGGACTTACAAAAATGCTTGTGAACATTCCCAGTAAGGAGCCTTCGAGCATGATCCCTCTTCTAAAATTGTTTTCAAAGAGACCACATAGTATGATGCCGAGCACGATTGGTGCAACTGGGTATTCAAATTTCTTAAATAAATATCCAATTCCGCCAAAGGCAAACATCCAAAAAATATCCAAAACGCTATTCCTAATCGCAAATGAACCAATAACCGAAAGCATAAGTATAATCGGCATTAATATTTGCTTTGGAATTTCAACCAATTTGGCAAAAATTCTAATTCCGCTTAGCCCAAAAATCAATAAGAAAAAAGAAGCAAATAGCAAGCAGCAAATAATTAAATGAAACAAATCGGGGGATTGCGTAATTAAATTTGGTCCAGGGATGATTCCGTGTACCACCAACGCACTTATTAAGATAGCCGTAATCGCATCGCCAGGTATGCCTAATGTCAACATCGGAATCAAGTCTCCACCAATTGCCGCATTGTGTGCCGTTTCTGGTGCAACAACACCCTCGATTGCCCCTTCGCCAAAAGGTACTTCTGGATTTTTAACGGAACGTTTTGCATTGTCATAACTTAATAATGCGGCAACATCGCCGCCAGCCCCAGGCAGTGCCCCAACCAAAACTCCGATGATTGCAGAACGAATGGTAAGTGGCAAATACTTAAGTGTAACTTTCCACGACGGAATAATTTTATTTATCTTTTGTTTTATGGCAGTGCTATTGATGTCCGATAGTTGAATGAGTGCTTCTGATGCACCAAACAAACCAATCATTGCAACAACAAAATCTACACCAGCATTTAAATAGACAACATCAAAGGTAAATCTTTTTACCGACGTTTGTGGGTCAATCCCGATACAACCAATGACCAAGCCAATTGCACCAGCGACAATGCCACGCTTTAAAGATTTCGAACCTAGACTTCCCACCATCATAAGCCCCATAAACGCAAGAATCAAATAGTCAACCGAGCGAAATGTGAGTGCAATTTTAGAAATTGCAGGGGCAAGCGTCATCAAGACGAAAGTGCCAAGCAATGTCCCAATTACTGACTGCGTAGCAGAAATTCCCATTGCTTCGCCAGCCATTCCTTTTTTCGCTAGCGGGTACCCATCAAACCCTGTAGCAATAGCAGCAGGTGCCCCAGGTATATTTAAAAGAATCGCTGTTCGAGACCCGCCATAAACAACTCCAACATAGACGCCAATCATTAACGCAAGAGCTGTGTTGGTGCTCCACCCAAATGTAAATGAAACCAACAAAGAAATTGCCATCGTTCCAGAAAGCCCTGGTATTACTCCAATATATATTCCCGAAAAAGTACCAATGGCAACTAAAGCGATCAGCTCAGGGTTCGAAAACATTTGTGCCATATATAATAACGCTTCCAAACTACCTACCACCTCTTACTAGCCTTAGTTATGGCAAAGTCACACCAAAAACCAATTCAAAAACAACAAATATAAAAACCATAATGAGTGCAGTCCAAGCAAAGTTACCGAGGTAGCTCTTCCGTTTTAAATAGCACATGGATGCGTACAAAAAAATTCCAGATGCAACCATAAAAGGCAGAACGCTCAAGCTCATACAAAACACTAAAACGAAAGCGACAATCGCCAAAACCTCTTTAGGAAAAAGCTGTTTAAACGCATCTACAAAAGAAGGCTTAGCGACTTTAATAATTTTTCTATTTTCAAATAAAACGGACAACATGAGGATTGTCCAAATTCCACTTACAAAAAGCGGAAGTGCCGCCGCAGATGAGAGCCTTGGTTCTTCCATATGAAACCACATTTTTAGGGATAAGAAAAAAAACACCAAACCACTAAAAAACAATATTAAGTCGAAAGTCTTTTTTCCCACATCACTGTACATGAAATCACCTTATTTTAATGCACCACTTTTTTTAAGTGCATCCACTGTATTCTTTTTCCAAGTCGATATGTAACTCTTAGCTTCATCACCAGTTAATCCCAAATAGTTGACATTAAAGTTTTTTAAAATCTCTGTATACGATTTATCCAAAGATGCCTCTTTAAATGCAGTGCCGAGCTTTTGAGTTACTGCCGCATCCGTTCCTTTTTTAACAAAAACTCCATAAAAAGATCCCCAAGGCAAATACTCGTCAAACGCTGGATACTCGTCCACTACCAAAGAAACTTCTGGGAGTGCTTCAACTTTTTCTTTCGAAAGCATACTAAGAAATTTTAGTGTGCCTGCTTTATAATCTCCGATTCCTGCTTGAATTTTTGCAACAGTAAAATCACATTCGCCATTTAAAACAGCCATTCTCGCCGCGGCATCACTGTCATAAGGTATCTGGTTAAAAGTTGCACCCGTCACATCTGTTATATATGCCGCAACTGTCCAAGGCAGTCCACCTTTTCCCGTCGTTGACAATTTTATTTTGGAAGGATCCACCTTCGCCGCCTCAACAATTTCCGTAAATGTCTTGAACCTAGAATCACTTCCGACTACAATCCCTACTGTTTCATCTCCAATTAAAAAAACACAATCAAAATCATCGTAAGTCAGTTCACTGATACCAAGCTCTTTATACATCGACGGATTTTCTGCTCCCATCAAAAGATTATACCCATCCGTAGGTGCATCAAAAATATATTGCGTTGCAATCGAACCAGTGCCACCCGCCATATTTTGTACAACTATCGAAATGCCCAAATTTTTCTCCGCTAGTGCTGATAATGGTCTCACTAAAGAATCTGTTCCGCCGCCCGCACCCCATTGGACAACCCCATTTATATTTTTACTCGGAAAAGCAGTTTCAATGCTTAAATCTTTTGTAGATGCACACCCTGTTAATAAAGATGCCGAAATGCATGTGAATATTAATATGCTCAAAAGAAACTTTTTCATTTGTTTTTGCCTCCAAAAATAAATTCAAGATTTATTATACATTACATTTCTTCACGAATAAACAATTATTTGTAAATTCTTAATTATAAATTGAAAATACAAAAAAGGGGCTGCTCGCCCCTTTCGCAAAATTTATAATTAATTGCAGCCTCAATTGCCGTTGTTTCCGCCGTTTGCAGGACTATTTTTGCTGATTCCAACCAAAAACGCTGGTCTCTGTGGTAGTGCAAAAATATCCATTGGGAAATCAAGGTGGTGGACGAATTCGCAAACAAAACCGAACAATGATT
>JAVBKL010000094.1:0-24781 GCA_031554055.1 Eubacteriales bacterium
CTGGAAGATGCAGTGAAAAACTTGGAGGAGAACGTAAAAAGAATCACTGGGATGCGTGATAGATTGATTGAGGCAGTATTGCGTATTGACGGGGCAGCGCTCACAGGCGACCCTGTAGACAGGCTCCCAGGGATTGCCTCCTTTGTGTTTAATGGTTTAACAAACCAAGCGATTGTAAATGAACTCAGCAAAGTTGGTATTTGTGCAAGTTCTGGTAGTGCTTGTAGTTCAGGCTCAACCGAATTATCAAGGGCGTTAGACGAAACCCTAGCAGTCTCTAAGGATTCTGCAATACATGACAATCAAAGTGGGGCACTCAGGCTGTCACTCAACGAGAGCAACACAGACGAAGATATTGACTATATCATTCATTTGATGCCACAAGTCATTCAAACACTCAAAACCACAAAGATGACACCTTTTGAATTTGTCTCCATTGAATCGAGCAAACAAATAACGAATCCAGACGAAGAGTAAGAGGCTAAATCATAAATAGGCTATTGCCCCATTTTTGAATTGTCGCAAACATAAATTCACTCCCTAAAAGAAATAAAGTATATACATTACTATATACTTTATTTCGAGTTTGTAACAATTTTTTTAAAATTCGTGTTCTTGGGATAGGTGAAGAAAATGCTTAAACTGTGGTGTTACAGTTTAAGCCATAAAGCTGGACGGATGCCACCTCTAATATCGTTGTTAACAGGATGATAAACGCCCGTAAGATTGCATTTTAAAGCACTATTGCCTTGAATACCTATATTGCCATCACCATGAACATATACCGCCTTCACTTGTTTTCGACCAGGCGAGCGAAGCCACCACCACCATACGTGACCCAAATACGCTGATATTCGATTAACATTATTAATATCTTTCCTCGTAAACCAATACTTATACTTGCCATTGGGTATCCGTAAGTTTGCACTGCTGTCTCCAAAATACTTGCACACGACTTCCTCAATACTTAACAAAAATACGTTGTCTCTCGTATCTTCACCGCCGATTGTACCAAACCATGGATTGTCAGGATTTACAATTGTAGTCGGAATTATTTTGGATTTATCTGCGTTGATAAAACTATCATAAAACTCACCATTAAGATACTTTCTCAACTCGCAGTCCGCCCATGTTATATCCCCAAGTTTATTATGATAGGCGCGAAGTTCCACAATGTCTTCGGTTATAATTAGAGCAGCGTTATTTTGTACATCAAGTACTCGCCACTCATATTTGCTAAATTCTATTTTATCTCCTATCTGCATAACTGCCTCCTGTATCACAGAAAATATAAATTTTCTGCTCTTTTCAATATACCAACAACAATAACGAAACGCTAAGACTTTCACTCAGCAAGTGACTTCATTTTTAAATTTGTTATACCATCTCTCGTTTTCTGACTCATCACCAATTTTTAGTACATCAAAAATCTCTCGTGCAAATTCTAGAGCCGCTGTTTCATTCGCAGTTATAAATCCATGATCAACTACAATTTGAGCAGATTTATAAAACGTTTGACCTTGGTAGCCCTGATCTGCTAAAAAAAATTCCAAGTCGTCCCCTGTGTGATGTACTTTATCAAGGAAACCTTGCTTGCCCAAAAATATCGTTGCCCCGCATATAGCAGCAACAGGTATTGAGAGGTTCGAAACAGTTCTCACAAAATTTGCAATTTCATCATAAGAATTTTCGCCCCAAGAAAAGCCACCAGCCAAAATAATCATAGCAAGATTTTCAAAATTATTATATTCTTGAATTGTGTAGTCTATCTCAGCTCTTAAACCGCCGATTGAAACTTTGGGTAGCTTATCGATTGCAATTGTTTTTACGATATACTGCTCGGTTGAATTTATTTCGGCAATTGCATAACTCGCTTCCCAGTCTGCCCACCTGTCAGTCAAAACCAACAGAACTTCTTTTTTCAGCATGGATACCCTCCATTATTTCCAGTGATTAAAATTTTTTCGAATGAACTCAATTTCTTGTATGTAAAAATCTTGATGCCCTTCCAGTCTCATTTTTATGAAAGCTTGATTGCCTTTGGCACATTCCACGTCAAACAAATTGACGAGGGATTTTATCCGTTGCACCACATATTCTTCTATGTCGCCGTTATACCCATAAGCAAGCAGAAATTCACCAAGTAGAATTTTTCTTTCTTCAAAGTCTTTTGCCTCGTCATAGTCACTTCTCCCAAGCGGCACAAAACGATAAGCGGCGTAAGCAAGATCCCAAACCCGTGGGGCTGGACACGCTGTGTCAAAATCAATTAAACCGACAGGCAGATTATTTTCAAAGGTTACATTGTAGGGTGCAAAATCATTATGGCAGATGACCTCTTTGGGCAAATCGCCGTCATAGCTCAAGAACCAAGCATCATCACTTTGCCTTCCAAAATCAACGGTGGCGTCATGAAATTCCCGAAGCATTTTGGCGGATTGACGAACAATTTCAATTTTTTTAGTAATCAAACTGACAGGGGGATAGTCTTCCATGGTATCGCCGCCTACATACGAAAGCATTTCATGACCATTGTCGTCAAACCCAAGTGGCTTTGGGCAAAAAGAAATTCCCTTGTGAAACAAATGCTGTAGTAACCTATGTATGGTTGTGCTTTGTGGTTTTAAATCTTTGTAAATGATTTTGCCTTCTGGTGTATAGTCGAAAGATACATTCGATATATTTCCGCCTGTAAGTTCTTTGCGTTGCTCTGTCATAAGCGGTACCTCTTTCGTAAAAAGAATACAACAAAAGGCACGAGTATTCATCATGCCTTTTGTTGTTCTTATTAAGGAGTCATAAAAATCTGTGTCCAGAAAGTTGATGAGCCTTTTGCATAGCCAACGCCAAGTTGCGTAAAGCTAGGGTTTAAAATATTTTTGCGATGCCCCTCGGAGTTCATCCAAGCGGTAACGACTGCTTGGGCAGTTTGTTGTCCTTTTGCAATATTCTCGCCAGCCGTGCGGTAGCTTATGTTAAAGCTCTTGAGCATATCAAACGGTGAGCCGTACGTTGGGGAAGTGTGACTAAAATAATTTTTGTCACGCATATCCTCGGACTTGGTTCGTGCCACTCTTGCGGCTTGCCAGTTCATGGTGAGTGGTTTAAGCCCAGCTTTGGTACGTTCTTTGTTTGTCAAAGCAAGAACTTGCTCCTCGATACTTTTTGTTGCTGGGTCAACAAGAGGGATATTTACTTTTTGCCCCGAATAAATCATATTAGGGTCTTTAAACTGTGGATTGGCTTTGATGATTTCTGAAATTCCAACTTGATACTTCTGTGCGATTTTCCAAAGAGTATCGCCGTGCTGAACAGTATAGGTGTCTGTCGCTGCAAATACATTCACATTCACCATTAATAAAACTGCCACTACGAGTGCTGCTAATTTTCTACAAGGTCTGCTCATAAAATTCTCCTTTTTTATGGTTTTCTGCTATTCTTTCAACATTAGCATTCCATATTTTAACGGAGCAATACGAGGTTATTTTTGGAAGTTATTGAATCGCAATCCAAAGCTCGGTTACATAATCGTCTTTTGTTGGGTCACCCTCAAGATAAACTTCGAGGTCGGCATTGTTTCCATGCTCATAACCAGAAGTCTGGAACCACTGTCCATAAATATAGGCAAAGCCGTTATGCACAGATGTGGGGAGAGCACCGACTGCTTTAAAAACGACCCATTTGGATTCTTCGAGAATAATTTCGTCAAAGCCGCTAGGTACTGGCAAATCAGTCGCCGCTGCTATATAATAATCAACAGTAGTATCATCTGTCATCAGGCAAGCACCAACAAGACCCGCTGGAGTCTGATTGATTAAAGCTTCAATTTGATTTGCTTGTCCGTTTTGAAAAAGCTCGTCCCACATCTTAGGAATGTGAGTTTGTTGCTCATTGTTGATACAGCAAAAACTTTTTTTAAGACCAACCAACCGAATTTGTGGTTTGGTAACGATTTCGTATTGCATGGAATAACCCCCTTTTTTTAAAATTTTATGCTTTTAGCTTTGACTTGTCAAGCAAGAAATATTCGAGGAGAGTGTTTATATATGAAACTTCTGATTAAAAATGGAGCAATTGTGGATGGCTCGGGTGCAGATGTTTTTCGGTCTGATTTACTGGTTGAGGACGGGAAAATTGTGCAAATAAGTGAGAGCATCACAGACTTTGATTGTGAAACGCTTGATGCCAGCGGCATGTGGATTTCACCAGGGTTTATAGACTGCCATTCGCATTCTGACGAGGCAGTTGCAAAAGGGTACACGGATTATCACAGACTGGTGCAAGGAATCACAACACAAGTGACTGGAAATTGCGGAATGGGAAACTTCGCTTGCGAAACGAATATGATGAAAAAATATTGTGAACTGGCAAAGGGACAACTATACAACAATCATGTACCGTTGGTTGCACACAGTGACTTGAGAGAAAAGGTTATGGACGACCCGATTCTTGTTGCCACGGATGCAGAAGTTGAAGCGATGTGCAATATTTTAGACGAGCAAATGAGAAGTGGTGCTTGGGGATTTTCCACAGGTCTACAATATTCGCCCGGAAAGTACGCAAGTTTCGATGAGATAGAAAGGCTCTGCCAAGTTGTGAGCCGACACAAAGGTATATACACAACGCATATGAGATGCGAGTCGGTGGGAACAAAAGACTCGGTTTATGAGACAATCGAGATTGCAAAAAGAACAGGTGTTAGAGTTCAGATTTCACATATCAAAGTGATGGGCGAGGAACGATTCGGAAGTTCGCCAGAAATTATCAAAATAATTGAGGACGCAAGACTAGGGGGCGTAGATATTTGGGCGGACTGCTACCCCTATGATTATTCAATGACCACTTTGTCGGTGCTTCTGCCAGATATAGAAGAAAGCATAAAAGTTCGTGGCGGTGCAGAAAAAATTATTCTTCATAAAACTCTTGCAGAAATAAGCAAAGAGCGGAATCTTTCGGAAGTTGACACGGTTAAGGAACTATTGAGAGAAGACATAGATATAGAAGCGTTTTACAGTTCAATGTGCGAAGAAGATATGATCAATTTTATGCAATGCGACTGGGTTTCAATTGGTTCGGACGGACTGTGTAGGGGCGAACACGATAAATTTGTTCACCCAAGAAGCTTTGGCACTTTCCCAAGAGTGATTGGCAAATACGCAAGAGAGAAAAAAATATTTAGTATGCCAGAAGCGATTAGAAAAATGACATCGCAACCAGCGGAAGTTTACAGGATACCGAACCGTGGGCTAATAAAAGTAGGTAATTTCGCAGACCTAGTTATTTTTGATCCGAATAAAATAATCGACACGGCAACATTTGAAGAGCCGTTAAAATATCCAGAGGGAATCTCACATGTGCTTGTAAATGGCGAGTTCATCATAAAAAATAATCGCCTAACCAAAAATAGGGTAGGCGAGGTGCTACTAAATTAATGGATTAAGTCCTTATAAAACTCAAGAGCTTGAACGTCTGTATAATTCTCGTGCACGAGTTTTGCCACGGCTTTTGCCATTGCTTTTGGGTTTTCGGCTTGGAAAATATTTCTGCCCATATCAACGCCAGCCGCACCTTCTTGCATCGCACGATAGGCCATGGTGAGGGCTTCGTTTTCGGGAAGTTTTTTGCCGCCGGCAACCACAATCGGCACAGGGCAAGCAGCGGTAACTTTTTCAAAGTCCTCGCAGTAATAGGTTTTAATAATATGAGCACCGACCTCGGCAAGCACTCTTGTGGCAAGCAAAAAAAATTTTGTATCACGGCTCATGCTTTTGCCAACAGCCACCACGCCGAGGGTTGGAATGCCGTAGCGATTGCCACGGTCTATGGTTTGCACGAGGTTGTTGATTGAATTTCTCTCTTCGTCTTGAACGCCAATGAAAGTTTGAATCGCCATGCAAGAAGCGTTGATTCGGATGGCGTCTTCAATATCAACGCCAATGATTTCATGCGTCACATCATCAACGGCAACCGTCGAGCCAGCCGAACAACGCAAAGCGACAGCTTTGTTAAACTGTGGCGGAACACAGGAGCGAATGGCACCCCTAGTGCCCATGAAAACGTCAATGTCCTCGGCAAGTTCGGGAATCAGCAAGTCAAGACGCTCAAGCCCAGAAGTTGAGCCCATCAAGTAGCCGTGGTCAAAAGCAAGCATGAGCGTTCTGCCACTTTTTGGGTTAAAGATGCGAGAAAGCCTGTCCTTCATGCCCCAGTCGATATGATCCATACCCTTTACATGAAAACCTTGACTTTTTTGTGGTTTGTCAAAATGATAGTCCTTTGCAAGTTTATTGCCAGATGCATCTGCCATATTAATCTACCTCCACTTTATCGTTGTCAGTTGCAGGA
Source organism: Eubacteriales bacterium (assembly GCA_031554055.1). GTDB lineage: Bacteria > Bacillota > Clostridia > Lachnospirales > JAVBKL01 > JAVBKL01. The sequence goes on from JAVBKL010000094.1 coordinate 6,346, forward strand.
CCCAAACAGAAAACGGCTTTCGAAACGCCGTCATACACGTTTCTCAAATAATGCGTTTCTGTCGGCTCCACATGAATAAAATCCCCTTGCTTACAAACAATTTTTTCGCCGTTAATGGTAAATTCAATTTCGCCATCAGTCACAAAAAAGTTTTCTTCCATGACGTTGTGCAAATGGTTTTTAAAGTCTTGGCCTTTTTGCAATTGTACAACGCCAAATTTTACCCTTGGCCCCTCCAGTAAATACTTGGGGCCGCTATCGCCAAAACGATAGCTTTTTTCATTTTCGTTTAACTTAAACATTTTAAATTTCCGCCTTTCTATAATCCCGGTGCTACCCACATGTAGTCTGTTACTTTCTGGTCTGCAAGTTTGAGTTGTGCTTCATACACATTTAAAAACTTTTGGTACATGGCATCATAAACGGCTCGGTTCTCTTGGATTGGTTCAAATGACCGTTCAAAACATACCACTTTTTCACAGCCGTCTTTCAAATCAGAAAACATTTTTGCACCGACTCCTGCACAAATTGCGGCACCAAGGGCAGTTGATTCTTTTACCACAGGAACTTTTATTTTTACATTTAAAACGTCGGCAAGAATTTGACACCACAGCGGACTTTGTGATGCACCCCCAGCAAAAACGATTTCAGAAATTTTATCTCCGGTTATATTTTCGGCAAGTAAGAGATGTCCACGAGTGACAAACGCCGCATTTTCCATGATAGCACGATAGAAAGTATAGCGGTTATGCTTGGTAAAATTAATTGAGAAATTTGTGAAAGTAGGAGCAGCGTGTCGCCAAGCGATATAATCCATTACATTTGAGAATGTGCAAAGCATGGAGTTGCTTCCAGCGGGAACTTTTTCTGCGTGTGCATCCATTTGAGCGTAGGCGGATTTTCCTGTTTCGTTCTCGATTTGTTGTTCGAGTTGGCAAAAGGCATCTCGGTACCACCGCATGATGAGCCCTGGAAAAAATGCAATGGCCTCATACTGCCACATATTCGGTACGGCATGGCAATTGATGCGTATTCTGCAATTTTCATCAAAGTTAAGCTTGTCGGTGTTGTATTCAAGCTGCCAAAAACTTCCGCCAAAAACAGCGGCTTGTCCCGAATTTACAACGCCAGCACCAAGAGCACCAAGCTGTGCATCTCCGCCGCCAACGACAACAAGCGTTTCAGTAGATAGGCCCGATTCGCTTGCACACTCGCCAGAAATTTTTCCGAGTACCTCGCCACACTCATAAACTTTTGGGAAAATATCAGAGCGAAGCCCACAAAGAGCAGCAATCTCGGTATCAAATGTTCTTTTTAATAAATCAAATATTCCTGTGGTACAACCGTTTGACGGCTCGACAGAAAGTATGCCAGATAGCTTAAAGGTGAGCCAGTTGTCAAGCATAGAAATGCTTTTCGTTTTCTCATAAATGTCTGGCATATTGTTTTTTACCCAGAGCAGTCTACAGAGTGCTCCCAGTGAGAAAGTCTGTCCAGAAATTTTGTAGATGTCACGCTCAATGTGCTCGGAAATGCTTTTTAGCTGTGCCACTTCAGTGGAACCTCGTGCGTCAACATTGGCACAAGCCCAAATTTCTTTGTTGTTCTCATCATAAAGCACGATGGCTTCACGCATACTTGTGGTAGCAATTGCTTTGATTTCTGTAGGCATGATTTTAGTTTTTGCAAAAACTTCTTTTATTGTATCGAGACAGAGCAACCAGTTATTCTCACAATCAAAATCCATTGAACCTTGATAACGAGGGTCCTCTTTGTGTTGCCATTCACGGCTTGATACACCAATTTGTTTTCCGTTCTCGTCAAAAATTACCGAACGAACACTGCCAGTACCCGCATCTATTACCATTAAATATGCCATTGAATCGCTCCTGACTATTAAAAAAACGGTTTAGCAAAATAAAAATCATTTTGTCAAACCGCTTTGTAGTAGAAATTATATTAATTTGCTGCAACGTTCTTGGTAGCAGATGTTGACTTAGCTGCACGATCGTCAAAGCCCTTCATTACATAAGCTAAAGTATCTTTAGAAATTTGTGGCAATTCTCCGCCCCACATTTCTTCGGCTGCCTTGAACCCGTCTTGCACTGATTTTCTCATGAGTTCTAATTTTTTAGGGTCGCCGCCAGCCATCGCATCAGCAAACTCGAGCAATCTGTCGCCGGTTTTTTCAACACTAAAATATCCGCCTTCAGCAACATCTTTTTGAGCTTGAAGCCTAGTTTCTTCATCAATCTCAACCATAGCTTCTCCGCCGTTATCAATTTTGCTCATAATGCTTTTAAATGCATCATCACCACTTAATGAACCGCCGGAAGCAATTGCGTCTTTTGTAGCTTGCTTGCTAATCAACTTCATAAACAGGTCACGGAACTTATCTGCTTGGTTGTTCACTTCGTCAACCATTTGTTTTACTTTTGCCGCATCGTATGTGCCATGAGCGTTTGTTTTCTTTGAAGGCTCATAAACGGCTGCCTCGTTGCTGGTAGCTGTTGTCTCGGTTGGTTTCACTTCTGGTGTAGTTGCTTCGGTTTTGGTTTCTGCCTTGGTTTGTGTCGGTTTTGCGTTAGCGGCTACAACTGATGCTTGTGCTGCACTTACGTTAGTAATAGACATCATCATCACTCCTTGATAAAATACACATCCTGTGGGTTAATATAGTCAATACTATCAACTATAAATGTATATCGGTAAATACCCAAAATAAAATTAGGAGTTTATCCTTTGACAGCACCCGCAGTTAAACCTTTTATAATATTCTTTTGCAGTATAAAGTATACGATTAGGACAGGGGCGACAATCAGTACGACAGACGCCGCCATTTTTCCATAGTCAGTACCTTCTTTGGACGAAATTTCGTTTAACAAACGGTTAATGGTGTATCCTGTTCTCTTATCTCTAAGGAAGAAGATTTGAGATAACAGGTCGTTATACGACCAAATAAAAGTAAAGATTGAAACGGTTGCAAATGCTGGAATCGTAATTGGGAAAACAACTTTGCCAAGAATTTGGAAAACGTTACAGCCTTCAATAAAAGCGGCTTCTTCCAAGTCAACAGGCAGTGTACGCATATAGCTGATTAAGATTATGCTTGCAAATGCCATGTTTCCTGCAATTTGAACAAGAATAACGCTACCGATGTTATTACGAAGTCCAAACATCATAATGGTTTTAAAGTTTGGAATAATTGTGGAGAACGCAGGAAACATTTGGGCGGCTATGATAAGGCTGTACAGAATGTTGCTGCCTCTAAATTTATACCTTGTCATGCCAAAAGCCATGACACCCGCGCACAAAACGACAACAACACAAACACTTGAGGAGATGATAAGACTGTTTGCATAGGCCTTGCCAAGGGGTTTTGTTTCGTCATTAATAATTTTCGTGTAGTTATCCGTCATGAAGCTAGAGGCCACAGCAAATGAATTGTCAAGAATTTCATTACTTTCTTTAAATGAGCTATTCAAAACCCAGAGAAATGGAAACACGGTTCCAATGCCCCAGAGAATAAGAACAGCGTAAACGATTACAAGTGAAAATTTAAAATCTTTCATGATACGCCTCCTTTTAATAGTCTCTAGGTTTGAACAATAAGTTACAAAGTTGAGCAACAATAACGCCAAGTACAACGATTACGATTGCGATTGTGGAACCATATGAAACAAGCTTTTGCATATCTGTCATGAAATACATATAAGTACCTGTAATAAACGTTCCGCTTAAACCGTTTGGAAGCATTGTCCAGAACATATCAAATACTTTTAATGAACCTGTGATAGAAAGCATTAAGCAAGTAGTTAAAACATTGTATAAAAGTGGAAGTGTTATGTATCTGGTACGTTGAATTCCCGTTGCACCGTCAATCGCCGCCGCCTCGAAAACTTCTTCTGAAATACTAGATAAACCAGTTACTAGGATTACAAAATAAAAACCAACATATTGCCAAAGAGTCGGTATGGTAAGCATGTAAAACGCTAAACCTTCTGAAAGCCAATATTGTTGAGGAATGCCTAGGAACGTAGTGATTTGGTCAAGAGCACCGTACTCGATATAAAATAAAGTAAACAAAAGACCGATTGCAGTAGAAGAAATAACGATTGGAAAAAAGAAAATTGTTCTAAAGAATTGTGAGCCAGCCTTTATAAAGTCAACTAAAATAGCAAGTAAAAGAGCTAAGCCCACTTGAAAAACAATGGCAAGCCCCATGAGCTTTAGTGTGTTTTTAAGTGCAACAAGCATATCAGGGTCTTGCATTAAGTAGGTATACCATTGCATTGAAAAATCTTGTGGATTTGGCGTTGCACTGATGTCACGAATATCAAAGAAGCTGTTGTAGATATTGAATAGGAAAGGATAAAATAAAAAGACAAACATGAATAAAAAGGCAGGCCCTAGAAAAATGATTAAGGCACCTTTTTTTCTGTAAAGCATAGATTCCATAATGTTCCTCCTCAGAAAAGAATTGGAAAACCCCAAATGTGTATAAAAAAATTGCCTGAAAATTAATTCAGGCAACCCATTTGGTTAAATAGCTTTTTTGCCATGAAAATTATTATTTGTTAAGTGGAATAGCTTTGTCAAGAACTTGTTGAGCAGTCATTTCACCAGAAGCGATTTTGCCAACACTTGTCCAGATAACATTCCAAGCTGCTGGAACCAATCTTGAATCCATTGGGAAATCTGTTCCTGTTGCAGTAGCAGTCATAGTTGTTACAGAAGCTCTGTATGCTGTGGAGATTGGAGCTTGAGGAATGCTTACAGATGCCATAACAAAAGGTTGAGTTGCAACTATGTTTTGGATGCCTGTTTTTGTAGTTTGAGTCATTACAAAATCAACAGCTGCTTTTTGTTTTTCTGCATTGTCCCAAGCTTTTTTAGTGATGTAGAAGCCTGAAGAGAAACCAGAAAGAACTTCTTTGCCAGTACCTTTTCCACCAGGAATAGCTGGGAACGCCATAACGATGAAGTTAGCTTTTGTTTTGTCAAATGTGAAGTTACTTGCAGACCAGCTACCGCTCATAAACATAGCAGCTTTTCCGTTTGCAACGTCACGAGTTGCAATTGCGTTTTTCTTAGTTGCAGCAATTTTCATGTTTCCGAAAGCACCGAGGTCAGCTAAAGTTTTGAATGTATCAAGGCCTTTAACCCAAGAAGCAGGAACTTTGCTCATGTCAGAGCCAGGGTTAGCAGCGTGCTCAGCAACTCCGCCAGCAGCTAAAACCAATGTCTCAACAGTGTAGTGTGGTTCATCAGCAAATCCAACAGCAATAGGAGTGATTTTTGCAGCAGTAAAAGCTTTGATAGCTGCTGTTAATTTATCCCAGTCAGTTGGTAAAGCGAGTTTGTATTTATCAAAAAGAGTTTTATTAACATAAAGACCTTCCCAATAAGCGCTGGTAGGAATAGCATAAGTTTTGCCGTCGATCTCTTTCATTTGATCAAGAGCAGATTTATTAACATCTTTTGCATAGTCTGGGTATTTAGCTTTGATTGTATCATAGTCAACGAACTTGTTGGATGTAATAAGAGTTTTTGCATCAATACCAGTAAAGAATTGAAGAACGTCTGGCTCGTTGCCTGTGTTAAAATCAGTAAGTACAGAAGCTTTCCAAGTTGAAGTAGCAGTATCGGAAGAATCTGTAACTTTGTTGCCAGTAGCTTTTTCATAAGTTTTGATATTTGTTTGGTATCCTGCAGCATTTGGGTCAGTACCGCCAAACATGGACATTGTGTTAATTGTTGTTGCACCAAAAGCAGTAGTTACTGTTCCCATTGCAACTGTCAAGCTAAGTGCTGTTGCTAAAACTTTTTTCATCATAATCAAAAAGACCCCCTCTATCGCACGCAAGCGATAATATTGTTTGTGAAATATTGCAAAATGAACAAAAGTAAATATGTTCTTGCAACATTTCAGCTACCGTCATTATAAATTAAAACTGTAAAAATGTCAACAATAAACGCTTTATCATTATACTAATATTGCAAATAATTACGGTTTGATTAAGAAAAACAAACTCAAATGTTATAAATTGTGGCAATTAAACCTAAAATTTACACAAGTTCACTCCATTTTTCATAAACAACTGACAGTTCGTCTTCAAGTAAAATTTTCTTTTCATAGAGTTCCGTTGTAAGTTTGACATCAGAATTTACACTATCGCTTAACAAGCGAGCATCCAGTTCTGCAATTTGTGCTTCAAGATTCTCAATTTCTGTTTCCATTTTCTGAATCTGGTTGCGATTTTTTCTTTCTTCGGCGTCACGTTCCTTTTTTAGTTTCCAGTCACTTTTAATGATCTCGGATTCTTTAACCTCTTCATAAAAGATTGATTTCTTTTCGAGGTAATAATCATAGTTGCCATAAAAAGTTCTCGCGCCATTTTTACTTAACTCAATAATTTTATCTGCAGTGTTATTAATGAAGTAACGGTCATGCGAAATATATAAAACCGTACCGCCATAACCCCGAAGTGCATCTTCTAAAATTTCTTTTGAATGTATATCCAAGTGATTGGTTGGCTCGTCAAGGACTAAAAAGTTTGCATTGCCGAGCATGATTTTTACAAGAGCCACACGCCCACGTTCGCCACCACTTAACGTTTCGATGGTTTTACTCACGTCATCACCTGTAAACATGAAAGCCGCAAGGGCGTTTCTGATTTCAAGAACCGTAAGACGTGGATAGCTGTCGAGTATCTCGTTAAAAATTGTTTTGTAACGGTCAATGTTGTCGTGGTGTTGGTCGTAATAGCCGATTGACACATTGCTGCCAAGAACAACTTTTCCACCATCTGAACGGATGGAATCTAATAAAATTTTAAAGAGTGTAGTTTTTCCAACACCGTTTGGCCCAATGAGTGCAACTTTTTCGGGTTTCTTTATATCGAAGCTTACATTCTTAAACAATAAAAAATCATCAAAGCTCTTTTGCAAATCAGAAACAGTTAAAACATCAAAGCCGCTTGAACGCTTGGGATTTAAGTTGATTCTCATTTTATCGGGCGAATCCTCAGGGCGTTCAATCCGTTCTACCTTGTCTAAAAGCTTTTCACGGCTCTCGGCTCGCTTGATAGATTTTTCTCGGTTAAAGGAACGCAGTTTTGTAATAACTTCTTCTTGGCGTTTGATGTCTTTCTGCTGATTAAAATAATGTTTGAGTGCGATCTCTCGGTCAACATGTTTTTTATGAGCAAAATATGTGTAGTTGCCGTTATACACAACAGATTTGCGGTTTTCGATTTCAATTATTTTCGTTACGATTTTATCCAAGAAATATCTATCGTGTGAAATAATTAAACAACTGTTGGGATAAGTTTTTAAAAACTCTTCAAGCCACTCAATAGAGGAAACGTCCAAGTGGTTTGTCGGCTCGTCCAACAGGAGCAGATCAGGTTCAGTTAAAAGTATTTTGGCAAGGGACACACGAGTTTTTTCTCCGCCAGAAAGTAAGCTTAGTTTTTGTGAAAACTCATCCTCGCTAAAACCTAAACCCTTGAGCACACCCCTAATGCGGCTTTTGTACTCGTAGCCTTTGCGTTCTTCAAACTCATGAGAGGTATGGCTGTATTCCTCCATGAGTTGTTCAAGTTCTGCACCACTTTTTGTTGACATCAAGGATTCAAACTCACGCATTTTTGATTCGAGGTTGATTATTTTGCTAAACACTTTTAACATCTCGTCATAAATGCAGTCGTCTTTTGAAAAATCAACGATTTGTGCCATATAACCAAGGCTTGCATCTTTGGCAAGCGAAATCGTTCCGCTGTCTTGGTGTAGCTCACCCATTAAAATTTTAAACATGGTTGTTTTGCCAGCACCGTTGACACCAATGATGGCGGCTTTTTCTTTTTCTTCTATTAAAAAGGAAACTTTTTCAAGTACGACATTGGTGCCAAATGCTATATTAATATCTTGACATGAAAGTATCATTTTGACCTCCGTATTGCTTTTTACAATTTTGTTATGGTAACCGAAATTTTTGCGATTGTCCTATTGTAACAGAAAAAAAATAATATTGAAAGATTGACAAAAAAAAAACTTCGGTGTATACTTTGTTAAATATTTAGAATGTATAGGGGGCGGAACAATGTACAAAGAAAAAAGAATCTCTATAGCAGTAATCCGTAGGCTTCCACGTTATTACAGATATTTGGGCGATCTTTTAGATAACGGAATTACAAGAATTTCGAGCAAAGAGCTTAGTGTTAGAATGAATATAACGGCATCACAAATAAGGCAGGATCTTAATAACTTCGGGAAATTCGGACAACAGGGCTATGGCTACAATGTTGAAAGCTTATATGAAGAGATAAGAACCATACTCGGGCTCGGAAAACCTCATGACATCGTCATTGTTGGTGCGGGAAAAATCGGACAAGCAATCGTAAACTACAAGCACTTTGAGCGTAGAGGTTTTAAGTTTGTAAAAATATTTGATAAAAACGAGGCAATCGTAGGTAACAAAATAAACGGAACATCAATTGACCATATCAGTAATTTGCGAGCGTATATTGATGAACATAAAATAGATTTTCTTGCATTAACGGTTCCTTATGAGGCTTGTGATGAAGTGATGGAATTGATTAAAGGAAGTAGCATTCGAGGCATCTGGAATTTTTCGCCAGTTGATTTGGAATTGCCAGACGGTATGATAGTTGAAAATGTCCATTTAACAGACAGTTTAATGACTTTATCGTATAAGTTAAATGAGGACAGCATATTAGGCGAGTACGGGCCTAAAAAATAGTAAATCCAGTCCTGCCGAAAGGCGGGATTTTTTTGGATAAAAGCAAAGGAGCGCTACATGTGAGCATTGAAAATTTTATCGTATCACCCATATCTGGTGCAATCATTGGATATTTTACAAACTGGTTAGCAATAAAAATGCTTTTTAGACCGCACGAGGAAAAACGAATTTTTGGCATCAAAGTGCCATTTACCCCAGGGCTTATGCCACGGGAGCGGCTTCGCTTATCAAAGAGGGTTGGAGAAACCGTTGCGGAACATATCATAACAGAAGAGATGCTTCGAGAAAAAATGCTTTCGAGTGAAAGTATTTTGAGCATCAACACAAGCCTTGAACACTTGCTTTTCGAAATGAAGGACGAGCTTAGCCAAAAACTTGTGATTCGGTTTAAAGATCTTTTACAAGATGGCGAGCTTTTGAAAAATATGGGGAAACATATTACCCATGAACAGATGTTGTTTGCGGAACGTTTTGCTGTTGAGGGACTTGATAAAATTGTAGTTTTCGTTGAACAAATGCCACAGGAAAATCCTGAATTAGACGAAAGGTTATGTTTGCTCGTTGGGCAGATCATTGATGACGGCGTCGGAAAGCTTGCCAGCATGTTTGTCAATAAAGAAAAAATTTACGAGAGTGTCAAGCGAGGGTTCTGCACATATGTTTCAGACGAAAACAATAAGGCGGAAATGATTGAGAAAATAAAAATTGAGTTAGATAAAAATAGCGAGTCAAAGCTTTATGATTTGGCGTTGAAAATTTTTAGCGAGGATCAGTTTTCAAATTTGGTTGAGAACAGTATCAGTAAATTGGTATCGGCTCTGATAGAAATGACAACAAAAGAGTTTTTAAATGAAAGCGTGATGCGTCATGTTCTTAGCAATGTTTTCACGCAAGTGCTCAAAACCCTTGAGGTTGGAAAAATGGCAGAGGAACAAATCAACACGTTGCAAGTCGCCGAGGTTGAAAACATTGTAATCTCGGTTGTAAAAAAAGAATTGCAGGCAATTACGGTTGTCGGCGGCGTTTTAGGTTTTTTAATCGGGCTCTTAACAGCGCTTATTAATATGTAGATTCACAAATCTCACTGGCTAACAATCAGTGGGATTTTTTTATTGAATTATTGACATGGTTTGCAAACCCAAAGAATCGTAGAATGTAAATGTACCAAGTGATACTAATTCACGTTAGAACGGCAGAATGAAAATTTTATTCTATACTTTAAATGTGAATTAGTATGAGCAACACAAACACAAACGGTACAGGCTACCCCCAAGGGGAGAAGGAGGTGAAAGGTAATGGTGACTCCAGAACTTGAGAGCTTAAAAGTTAAAATTGATTTTTTGGGTGAGGGAAACGGCTCTTTCACATTTAGTAAAGTTAAAAAAACAGCTTCTAACGAGCAAATTTACGAAATGGCTGAAGCGATAAATGCTGTACAAAAAATTAACGCAATCGTTGTTTACAAATTAGAAGAATACTCGCTTGAGAAGTAGAAACTTCAAAGCGTACACACAGGAACAAAAAGGAGGTGAAAGAAATGGCAAACACTTTAAAATTAACTTTTATCACTGATGCAAGCGAAAGGGCAATCTTAAGCATTCCAAGCCCTTTAACAAGTGCAACGGATGCAAAAATTAAAACCGCAATGGAAGCAATTATCGCATCAAAAGCGGTAATTTTGGAAGGCGGGTTTTTAGATAAACCAGAGGAGGCTTCTTTGGTTACAGTTTCTGAAACAAAATACGATACGATTTAAGGATTCATTAAAATTGGCAGCTTAAAAGGAGGTGAACAAAAATGGTAAACCCAGTTGTATCTGATACAAAGCTTTATATTAAGGCAGACGAAAAAACAATCTACTCAAACTCAAACATTTATGATCTTGCGACAAATGATCAGATTTATGCTTTTGCGGAGGCGATTAATTCGGTTCAAAATGTTGAGTTTGACAAGGTAGTGAAAACGCTCGTAGTTAAATTGCTTAAAGTATAAGCATTTATCCTGCAAATAATATGAGATGAAAGGGGGGTTAGTAAATGGAAACCTATATCAAAATTGTTTTTTCAACAGAAGATGGAAGAGAACTTGCGTTTACAATTAACAATGTAAAAGACGATGTTTCTAAAGCGGAAGTTGGTGTGTTAATGGACGCATTGAAAGATAGTAATGCGCTTGAAAGCGGTTCGACAGAAATTACAGAAAACAAATATGCCGTAGTATATAAAGTATCTAAAACGGACTTTGTAGTAAAAGAGCTGACTGAAGTATAATTTAAACAAAAAAGTAAAAAATAGAGTTTATAGTTTAAATATCTAGTGAAGCGAGGTAAAATATGGATAATACTTATGCTAGTATCGTAATGAGTGGCGTAGTTTCGGCAAGTGGGGCATCTTCTTCGCTCCAATCTGTCAATAGGCGGTCAAAAGATAAAAATACAAAGGTAGCTAGTAAAGAAAAGTTCATGCTATAAAAAATGAGGGTCCTATCACAAAATAATTTGTGGTAGGGCTTTTTTTATGTTATTATATGTGTATTGAAAATCAGAAAGGAAGTTATAAATGAAACTTGTAGGTTTTTTAATTATTGTTGTAGCATCTATACTCACGGTCTTTATCCATGAATTCACAAAAGCTGCTGTAAGTGCAAAGCTTGGTGATCCGCTCCCTCGTGCAAGGAACCGCCTGACGTTAAATCCTCTAAAGCATTTAGAACCAATCGGATTAATTTGCATGGTAACCACCATGGGATTTGGCTGGGGCAAGCCTCTGGAAACGGCTTCTATTTACTATAAAGATAGAAAAAAGGGAACAATCATAACATTCATTACGCCGTCTATTGTCAATATATTATTCGGTATCTCTCTTGCGTTTTTATACAGCTTTTTAAATGGGTACTTTCAAAATATTATACATTTGGCAAACAGCGAAGCCGTTGCACTATCGCTTGGTTATACGTTGAAATTTATTATTGTTCTTGCCGAAATTAATGTTAGCTTGGCACTCTTTAACATGATTCCAGTCTATCCACTTGACGGTGCAAAAATTTTATCATTGTTTTTATCGCCAAATACACAAATTAAAGTTTCGGCGTATGAGAAGATTTTCCAAATTATTTTAATCATTGCTATGATGATGGGTATTGTATCTTTCATTATCAAACCGCTTGTTTCCGTGTTATTGATGCCAGCCATGCTATAAGGTGAGTTATGGAAAAACTTGATATTAAACTCGATGCGTTTGAAGGACCGTTTGATGTTTTATATTCGCTTATCGAGAAAAATAAAATTGATATTTATGATATTCCGATTTCAGAATTGACCGATCAGTACATGGAGTACCTCACGAGCCTAAACAATCGCAGTATGGACACCATGAGCGAGTTTATGCTCATGGCGGCAACTTTGCTTGAAATAAAATCAAAAATGCTTTTGCCCAGGCCCAAAAAGGACGAGGGCGAACTGATTGATCCTCGTGAAGAGCTGATCAACAAACTCATTGAGTATAAGCGGTTTAAAATTATTTCGGGCGAACTTAGAGATTTAAGTTCCGTTGCACTTCGGTATTTGCCAAAGCTTCCGGACGCACAACTGCTGCAAGAACTTAAAAAGAATATGGCTCAAACGGCAGAGGAAGTTGCAAACGAAGCACTCGAAGGGGTTACACTTGACGGACTCTATAAAATTTTTGAACAGGTATTAAGCCGCAGAGAGTCAAAAATTGACCGCATTCGAAGCGGATTTAATTCTGTTAAACGTGATTTATACTCCATTGACGACAGAATTGATTTTATTCGGGATTTATTGGTTTTTAAACACAACTTGAAGTTCGCAGACATTTTTGATTACGATTCTACAAAAATGGAAAAGGTGGTTACTTTTCTGGCTTTGCTTGAACTAATTAAAATTAGAGAAATCTGTATTGTTCAGGAAGAGATTTTTGGCGACATCTTTATCAGCCGCAATCTCGAAGTAATGATGGAGGAAAATGCATGACACTTATGAAAGAAGAAGCGGCTCTTGAGGCTGTGTTATTCGCTTCAGGCGAGGCTGTTGAAATTTCTAAATTGGCGATCGCCATTGAACAAGATATTAGAACAACCAGACTTGTAATGAATCACCTTATGGATAAGTATAATGTAAAAAACCGTGGCATTCACATTATTAGAACCGACGAATCTTATCAAATGTGTACCAACCCAGATTATTATTCGAATGTGGAGCAACTCGTGGTGATTCCGCAAAAGCGAGCACTCTCACAGACTTTGCTTGAAACGCTTGCGATCATTGCCTACAAACAGCCAATCACGAAAAATCAAATTGAAGAAATTCGTGGGGTAAACGCAGACCATGCTGTCAATAAATTAGTTGAGTATAGTCTCGTAATCGAAAAGGGCAGGCAAGAAACGCCAGGTCGCCCACTTCTTTTTGGAACTTCTGACGAATTTTTGAGGTATTTCGGGTTTGCCAGTTTACAGAAATTGCCAATGCTTGATAACGATTTTGACAGACTCAAAGAAGAAGCTACCTTTGAAGTAAATGCATTGATTTAATGGCCAAATTTAAATTTTAGTAAATATAAATATAATTGAGAAATAAGTGCAAACTAAATGATAAATTTACTCAAAAGGGGATTTATTATGAAAAAGTTTGGACTTATTTTTTTGCTCTGTACATTGTTTTCGATTAACATAAATGCCGAAGAGCTAAAGCCGCCAAACGTGGAAGCCGCTGGTGCGGTTATTATGGATTTGGACACGGGGCGAGTTCTTTGGGGCAGAAACGAACATAAGCCGCTTGCTATGGCAAGCACCACAAAAATCATGACGGCACTTTTAACGCTTGAACGTGCCAATTTAAAAGATACCGTCACGGTTTCACGAAGAGCCGCTTCTGCACCAGAAGTAAATATGGATTTACGTTCGGGGGAAAAAATCGGACTTGATACACTCATGTATGCTTTGATGCTCCAATCCTCAAACGATGCGGCGGTTGCCATTGCCGAACATGTTTCTGGCAGTGTGGAAAATTTTTGCAAAGACATGACAATGAGAGCAAAAGAACTTGGTGCGTATGACACTGTTTTTGAAACGCCAAACGGTCTTGATTTGGGTGAACACCATTCAACGGCTTACGATATGGCACTGATTACTCGTGAAGCACTAAAAAATCCGGATTTTATCCGAATCACAAATACGCAGAGCATTCAGGCGAAAAGCGATAAGAACAGTTATCACATTAGCAATAAAAACAGATTGCTAAACGAGTTTGATGGTGCAAACGGCGTTAAGACAGGATTTACAGGAAAGGCTGGTCACTGCTTTGTGGGTGCGGCAAAACGTGGAGATATGCAACTCATTTCTGTTGTGCTTGCGAGTGGGTGGGGCAACGCCGGAAAAGAACAAAAATGGATTGATACGAAGCGGTTATTAAATTTTGGCTTTGCAAATTTTAAATACAAAGACATCATTGGGGCAAACACCGAAGTGAAAGAGGTTGCGGTTAAACGTTCAAAAACAGACTCGGTTACTTTGTACTACAAAGATGGGCTGCGAATGCCGCTTACAGACGCAGAGGCGAGTAGCCTTAAAATTGAAGTAATAGCACCAGATGAAATTATGCCGCCCATCATGAAAGGCGATAAACTGGGTGTAGCAAAAGTTTATATCGACAACGAGCTTGTAAAAGAAATTGAACTTTTGGCTAATGCCTCCGCAGAAAGACATGATTTAAAGACTTCCCTCGAAAAAATAATAAGCGAGTGGTTAAGTTTTAGCAGTTTGAAAGAAACAAAAATTGTATTGCCCGAATTTTAGATGTACACTTTCTTGCGAGTATGATAATATGTATGGAAACATATATTGCAACGCAAGAGAGGAATTCATTATGCAAATTAGGCTACAAAAATATTTATCCGAATGCGGCGTAGCTTCCAGACGGCACGCAGAAGAAATGATTCTTGATGGAAGAATTTCTGTAAACGGTAGCGTTGTTACCGAACTTGGTACAAAAATTGACGACGATTGTGACGAGGTTTTTGCCGACGGAAAAAGAGTACAACTCGAGCGAAAAGTCTATATCATGCTTCACAAACCAGAGGGTTATGTAACAACCGTGTCGGACGAACATGACCGCCCAACCGTTATGGAACTCATAAAAGATATAAAAGAACATTTGGTGCCTGTTGGTCGGCTCGACTATAACACATCAGGTTTATTGCTCATGTCAAACGACGGCGAGTTTGTGTACAAGCTTACTCACCCAAAGCACGAAGCGGAAAAATCATACATTGCACGTGTGGAGGGTCATCCGACTCAGGAGGGTCTTTGGCGTTTTAAAAAAGGCTTGGTGATTGATGGACAACGCACAGCAGCGGCAAAAGTGCAAGTGCTTCGTGAGGACGAGAACAACACAAGTCTTAGAATTACAATTCACGAGGGGCGAAACCGACAAGTTAGAAAAATGTGCGAGGCAATTGGGCATTCCGTCATTCACTTGAAAAGGATTTCCACAGGGAAAGTGACACTGGGGGAGTTGCCAAAAGGAGAGTACAGGTTTTTGAGCGAAGATGAAGTAGAGAGTTTAATACAGGATCTGTCGTGACAAAATAATATTGCTACAAATGGGCTGATTGCTTGACAGGGTTGTAATAGGCTGCAATCAAGCGAGGAAATAAGTTTTTTATAATTATAACAACAACAAAATTGTGTCGCCACTGGTGACACAATTTTGTTAAACAAGCGTGAGCGTCAAACAAAAACCACCTTGACAAGGCGAAATGTCTTTTTTACACTGTTATTTTATGTACTGAAAAGCTGTTGTTTTTGTGAGTTTCAATATCTTCAACAAGGACAACACAATTTAGCCAAGCTAGTTTTTTGCTTATGCTATCTTTTAATGCCTTTAGTTGCATAGTTTTAGTCCGTGTCTTGAAAGGGCTTGCCTTAATGCCTTCAACAAAAAGAAGCACTTTGAAGTTGGTTTTGTTACTGTGTACTTGATTTGCGATTGGGGTGAAATATGTATCTAGCTCTTTTGCATTTGAGCTAGCAAGGTGTTTTGTGTGTGCACCAAAAATGCAAGCTATAGTCATTGCCACTTTTTGCGACATCTCTATATCAAGACTAACATTCTCGTCTTTAACTGTATTTGTTGATAGTCTCCAGTGATTTTCGATTTCAAAGTCTGTAAAGTTTTTCACTTCAATCATAAGAACTGTACTTTCGTTTTTCGCAAGAAAGTCTATGCCTTTTGAATTTGGAAATGCATTAAAATATTTTTTATAAAACAAAGTCTCATCAAATTTCAAAACTTGATAATCATCAGAAAATGAAAATTCAAGTCTACTTTCGTTTATCTTCATAAAATAGCTCCTGTTCTCTATTGTATAAAGCATCAAATTCTTCCATTATGGCGTTATGGGAAAGTTGTTCTATTCTTCTTGCACATTCATAGTCAACTTTGTTCAAATCATTTTTATATAGTGAAATAAAATTTACATCTAAATTATCACTATTGTAACTCGCCAGCAAGTTAAATGTTTGTTGTACAAAATAGTCATGTGTCGTAATAAAAATTTGAACGCCCATATTTGCCAGTGCAATAATTGCATCACATAGTGGTTTTATCATTTTAGGATTCATATTGGTTTCCGGTTCATCCCAAAATAAAATCGAATCTTTATTTAGACCGCCAGACAATATCAGATACATTATTGTAGCTAATTTTCTGTATCCTTCTGACAATAACCCCATTTCAAACTCCCCAGAGCCTTTTAACTTTAAATAGAATTTTTTGTCACGCTGAATTACCTTGCCATCCATAATTTGTTCAAAATTTTTCATAATCTCATTCTGGTTACTTGTGTTGGGTCCTTTTTTTAAAGGCCTATCCAGTAGTTTTGCTAAATCGTAGTATGTTTCCTCAAATGCAATGTGGTATTGTTCGTAAAGTGAAGTGAAATTTTCTGTCGATGATATTATTTCTTTTGGAGGTATATAAATATATTCAGTGTTAATCCCGATTGGCATTGTTGGCAGTCCTAATATCTCAACATGTTTTTCCTGTCTATTTCCAAATGCTATGTCTATGCAGTTTTTCTTATCTTTAAAGCCAATTGAAATTTCGGCTCGGTTACTACCTTGCTTTCTTCCTACAAGTCGACCTATCATATTTTCATCAGGCGTGAAAACACCTTGTAATTTTGACACTATCTTTTCTTCTGTTTGTTCTTTTGTTTTAGTTGTTTTTCCATTGCTAGTGTCTTTTATCGCTTTAGGTAGGGCGTACAAAGTTTTTAATAGAACTGTTTTGCCAATACTATTTTCACCAATAATAATATTAATGTTTTCTGATAGTGTTATGTCAATATCTTCAAATATCATAAAGTTTTGCAGGTTGATTTTATTAATTTTCAATTTATCACCCCATTATAAGAGTTTATACTTTAAACGTCACTTCTGAAATATCTTTGCTTAGAATTATAACTCTTTTGTTATCTTTCTAATCGTTTGCTTAAATATATTTCTTCATACGACATATAACTTGATTATATACGTTCACCACTAAAAATACAACAGCTTTAAAAACAAGAAAAGGTCTAGCAGCAAAACTTATCTCGACAACTAAACACTTACAAAATAGCTACTTCCCATATTCAATTACACAATCTGAATTCAAATCAGACCGACACATATTGGAAGAATTACATACACCGAGCTCATCAAAGTCTCCGCAACCCCAAGTGCAAAAAAATAGCAGGGTATTTTTTTCATACCTCGCTTTTTTCTTAGAAAGACAGCTTTTTCTATAGGTTCAATCTATCTATTAACCATGAACAAATCAGAAGCACGGCATAGCCAAAGCAGCAACCCAGTATGTTAAGAATTATGTCATCAATGTCAAAATAGCCGAGCATTGATACAAATTGAAAAGACTCTATTGCAATCACAGCAAGGCAACAGAGAAAGATTGTTTTGATAAAAGTCTTGCACTTAATAAAAATTAGGGGTATAAAAAACCCCATGGGCATATATGCGACTATATTTCCAAATACATTTATAAAAGCGATTTCACTCGACAGGTTATTTAGATAAGCACGCATGGTGCGGAATGGCTCTAAATTATAATTGCAATAATTCGATTCTCTACTCATTGCAATTGTATTTACTCTATCCAGTAAGTGGTTGATATTTCCGTCAAACTTAATAATAACAAAAATGAAAAGAAAAAACACATAAGATATAAATAAAAACGTCCAAAATGCCCTATAGTCTTTTAACTGCTTTGGTTTATTATATTTGTGGCTTGTCGCGGTTTGAGTTTTTTGCATTTTGTCCCTCATTTCAGTGTAGCAGCCAAGTAATTTAGAAACTTTATGCTGCACTATACGACAAAAGTATAGCATATCTAACTCAAAGATGCAATTTATCGAGGAGGGGTTGCTTTGCTTGAAAAAGCAGAGCAACCCCTTTCTATACGTTTTCATAATATATGTTACTCTAAATCTTTTCTGCAAGCATCTTTTCTAAATCAAGCACTCTCACAAATGAAAATCCCATTGCAGTAATAAAATTTTGTCCATCTAAGCAATTGAGTAATTGTTCTATATCTTGATAATCTTCGTTTGGTAGCTTTAGCTTTAATTTGCTGATTATCGCATTTTTGTCGTTCTCCAA
>JAVBKL010000121.1:0-4713 GCA_031554055.1 Eubacteriales bacterium
TATCCATTTCATTAAATAGGAGAAATAATTTATGAGAATGAAATTATTACTACCCAACGTAATTTTAGTTGCTTTAGTTATTGCTGTTACGGTTCAGCCAGTTTTTGCGCAAAATTTAGATGATGTAAAATTCTCTGTTAAGGCTGTGATTCCTGAAAATCAAGTGAATACTAGAAATACTTTTTTTGATTTAAAAATGTCTCCTGGAGACAATCAGAATCTCGTTGTCAATGTATTTAATAACAGCACCGAGGATATGAAAGTTAATATTGCTGTGAACGCCGCTTCAACAAATCAAGGCGGAATCATAGATTATTCTTCAAATAAAGTGCCAGATGAAAGTATGAAGATATCGTTGCCTTCAATTTCTACTATAAATGCAAATCAAGTTACAATACCAGCGTCCTCCACAGTCCCTGTGACAGTGAGCTTGGCCATGCCCCAAGAAAGTTTTGATGGAGTCGTTTTAGGTGGAATCGTAATTACGAAAGCTTTGCCCGAAAATGCCGAATCACCCGCAAAGGGGGTAACCATCAAAAATAACTATTCTTATATAATTGGAGTTCAATTGCGGGAAACCGATACAGTCGTAAACCCAGATTTGCACTTAAAGAGCGTTAAGCCCATGCTAGTAAATCATTATACCGCAATTGTTGCAAGTATCCAAAACAGTGAAGCGGCAGTTTTAAAGGGGCTAACTATTTCGTCACAGGTCTATGCTGGTGCAAATAAGAACGCAGTGCTTGATGTTACCAAAGACAACGTGGATATTGCGCCAAATTCGTTATATGACCATTCAATAGATTGGGGAGATATACGCATTCAATCTGGCGATTACCGTATGCATATAAAGGCAACAAATGGAAGCAAAGCATGGGAATGGGACAAAAATTTCACAGTCGAACCTACTAGCGCGGCGAACTTAAACTCGGGTTCTGTTAATTTAATTAAGCCTATATATCATATGACGTGGTTTTACGTTGCTGTTGGATTATTTTTCTTAATAGTTGTTTGCGGCATAGCATTTCGTGCGGGACGCAAAAGAAAAGAGATTGATAATTAAAAAACGCAAGCTTAATTCCAACTAAACAAGCGGTTGAAAATAAATTCAACCGCTTAAATATTCCCTTACATGCAAACATAATCAATACACGGTCATGCAAATGGACTAAAGAGTACGTAACGGTGGTAAGAATTTATGAATTTTTTTAAGCAAAAACATATTATCTATATAATTATTTTTTGCAGTTACATTTGCATTTTATATGCAATGCCTTTTGTTTTTGCAATTACATTAGATGAAAATTCTAACTTGCCTACGAGTGATATTTCAGAAATACCAACCATAGATTCTTCATTTGAGACTGAATTTGTTGAAAATCAACTTTTAGATTCAACGTCTGCACAGTCAGATGGGCAATCTATTGAAAACACGTCTATACATGAGAGCGGCGCTACATCCACACCAACAGAACTGCCTCTTTATTCTGAAGAGGAGTCGTCCAATGCTTCGAGTGTAGGGACTCCATCTATTGCATTACCCGAGGTTACACCGCAACCCATTCTTGAACAAAATCATCTTGCACTGCAAAGCTCAGCATCCACTTTAATAAACCAAGATGGAATAAGTAATTCGGGAATATTAGTCGGCGGTCCAATGTCAAGTAAAATTCGCCAAAAGAATTTTACTGCGTTTCCTGCTGGGGTTACAAATTATAACTATTTTGGCGGAGTTTTTGATGGACGCTACATGTGGATGGTGCCAAATGGCGCAAAACCCTACGTAACGAAGGTAGATACCAATCCAGCAACAGAGGGACAAATGATAAAGTATGACCTTTCCTCAATAGCTGAAATATCCTTTGGAACATGGGCATTTTCTGGAGGAACTTTCGACGGTACAAACGTTTGGCTTACACCAAGAAATGCGAATATGCTTGTAAAAATTAACGCTGCAACAGGTGTATTATCAGGTTATACAATACCATCAATTTCCACTCTTGGTGGTAATAAATTTTTATCCACTATTTTTGACGGCACGTACATCTGGCTTATCCCTAGTGATTCAAGAGAACTCATAAGAGCTGATTTAAACGGGAATATGACATCATATAACAAATGGCCTACTGCCTTTTGGACAGCTAATTCTGCAAAAAGTCTGTTTGTTAGCGCATATTTGGTTGGAAGCGACATTTTCATGATGCCTGCCGGCGCCACACAGATTATCAAATTTAACACCCTTGCTGCGCCAACAGATTTAAACTCAATGACTACAATAGATTACCCAGGTGGGGGACAATATTATGGATGTGCCTTTGATGGCCAATATATTTGGATGGCTCCTTGGACATCTGGGAACGTATTAAAAATTGATAAAGATACAAATGAGGTTATACAAGTAGCCTCTGGTATTGTCGGCGGTTGCTCTGGTGCAATATACGATGGAGAAAGTGTTTGGTTTATTCCGTATTCAGGAAGATTGTTCAAAATTAATGCAGCCACCAACCAGATGACACAATATCCTACCTTTGGGTATAGTTATTTGGGTGGAATTTATCGCAATTCAAATATATGGCTTGTATCAGGTGATGCTGGCAAGGTTAGTAAGATAGAGTCGTATCATACTGTTTCAGGTAATATCACGTTAAAAGGACCTGAGACCTCTATTCAAGGTGCAACTGTTACAGCGGAATCATCCGATTCTGTTATTAAACAAACAGCAACAACCAATTCCAGCGGTTTTTATTCATTTGATTTACCGCTTGGTCATTATACAATTTCGGTAAAAGATTCAAACCACGCTGTTGTCGCTGAAAGTAGCGCAAGTATTTCGTTAAGCACATCAGACATAACGCAAAATTTAAAATTAGATTATGCCACTGTTACAACCAGATTCCAAGATATTAGCGGCGCTGATATTGCAAATCCTGTTGTTGCTAACACTTTACTATTAGCGCAGTCTTTCACGGCAAATGCGTTGCCATTTAGAGGTTACAAAGTAACATCTGCAACTGTTAACGGCAATAATTCCACACTCGATGATTCAAAGACTACACTTACTGTGTCTCAAGCGACAAACACGGTTGTTTTTGTATATGTTGGAAGCGGAGAATCAATACCACCAGTAAATCCTGACGACCCAACGCAAGCTTTGCAACCAATGGAACCAGGAACTGGAGAAAATGGACCTCTTAGTATAGATTATATTACGCCTATATCCTTTGGAAATGAAGTGATATCTCCATCAAGTCGTGCTTATCTTGCCAATACCTTAAAACCTTTCGTGCAGGTATCTGACTTTCGAGGTACAGGAGCAGGCTGGAAGTTGCAAGCAAAGCTAAGTTTTTTTCGCAACGGTACGGATACAGATTCCTTACCAGGAGCCGCAGTCCATTTTAACAATGGATTTTCTTTATCAGAAAATGTTGGATTTACTAGCCCGACTTCCGTTAATAGTGTAACATTACATGCTGATAATTTTACTATTTCCAATGTTGTTATAGCATACGCAGGAACAGGTAAGGGAACATCTGTGGCACGTTGGTACTCCACAAATATAATGGATTCCCAAAATAATAATGTTACTCTAACGATACCCGCAGGCATCGCTAGGGTAGGCACTCACACCGCTACGATAACTTGGAGTTTAATAAATGCACCATAAAATAAAAATATTTGCGTTAGAATTATTCGATCAAATTACTTCAATAGATATATCGTATCCGTCAAAACGGTTCTTTCCAAACATGATTGAAAAGCGGGGAAAGAGGGGTGAAATATAGGCAGAGGGGAGCTGCCGAAATGGAAGAATTAATCAAAATGCTGGATAGGGATTTTGAATATGTAGGGCATGAAATATGCGGAGAAGAGATTCATATTCAAGTGAAATCGGAAAGAGAAGGCGCAGAATGCCCAAATTGCGGAAAAATATCTAGAAGGCTGCATTCGCGATATAAACGAAAACTGCAAGATTTTTCGATTGTATGTCAGAATTCGTGCATTACGTGTGCAAAGCTCATCTATTAAATTTGAATAATTTACTTCAAAAAAGAATTGACAAAAGAAAAATTCTACGTTATTAATAAACCGACAGTAGGAATAATAATTGCAAGAGGTGTTGTTTAAGAAAAGAAAAATATCAAAAAGAACCTTTGGGGCAATAAGAAAAGCAGCATGTATATTAATGGCGCTGATTTTTACTTCCGTTGCAATTCTCTTTATCGCGTTGACTAATTTTAGCCCTGGAACAATTACCCCAACATGGAGCGAAACGACGGGAGTTGCAAAAAAGGTATTTATGGATATATGCGGCGTCAGACAAGGAATGATATTGGAAAGCGTAAACACGTCGAATCCTGTTTTGTTGGTTCTGCACGGGGGACCGGGTTCTACCGAATATGCTGCTATCAAACAGTATAATGTTGGGCTAGAGAAACTATTTACCGTTTGGACTGCGTGGCAGCCTGCTTCTGTTTGACCGTTGGTACCCGTCGGCTGAATTCATTGAATCAAAAGCAGCTTCCCATACGAAAAGCCGCCGCGCTCTACTTTCGGCGCTGGGCTGTGGAAACCTCCTACGATCTCACCAAATCCAAGCTCCAGCTTGAGAATTTTTCCGGAAAAACCAAGGTTTCCGTGTTGCAGGATTTCTATGCAACCATGTATCTTGCTAATCTTGTTGCCTTTTCCGCAGGCGTTGCCGATGATATGATT
>JAVBKL010000160.1:0-12471 GCA_031554055.1 Eubacteriales bacterium
ATTCAGTTTCCACAGTCGTTTTTGATAAAACAGGAACACTCACAAAAGGAATATTTAAAGTGACAAAGATTGTAAACAAAGGTGAGATCAGCGAGCAAGAATTTTTAAAGACCGTGGCATTTGCCGAGAGTTATTCAAACCATCCGATAGCACAGTCAATTCTTAAGGCGTATGGCAAGGAAGTCGAACTTTCCTCCATACAAAACTACAACGAAATATCGGGGCTTGGTGTGAGTGCAAATGTATTTGGTCGGAACGTTCTTGCCGGAAACGCAACACTTATGCTAAACCAAAAAATACCATTCGATGCAGTAGACACAGTGGGAACCGTTGTGCATATGGCGATTGACAGCGTGTACGCAGGGTACATCGTAATTTCTGATGAAATAAAAGAAGGCACACAAAATGCCCTTGCCGAACTCAAAAAGCTGAGCATCAAAAAACTCGTCATGCTGACAGGTGACAACCGAAATGTGGCAGAAAAAGTGGGGAAAGAGCTTTTACTCGATGAGATTCATGCGGAACTTTTGCCGCATCAAAAAGTTGAGAAGCTTGAGAAAATACAAAAAGAAATCCCCCCAAAAACAAAGCTAATCTTTGTCGGTGACGGAATCAACGATGCACCAGTTCTTGCAAGAGCAGACATTGGCGTTGCCATGGGCGGTTTGGGTTCTGATGCGGCGATTGAAGCGGCAGACATTGTTTTAATGACAGACGAACCAAAAAAATTGGTGACTGCCATAAAAATTGCAAACAGAACCAGAGTGATTGTTTGGCAAAACATTATATTTGCAATTGGGGTTAAGCTTCTCGTGCTTGCACTCGGTGCAATGGGTTTGGCTACCATGTGGGAGGCAGTTTTTGCCGATGTTGGTGTTGCTGTGATTGCTATTTTAAACGCAATGCGTGTAATGAAAATAAAAGAATAAAAAATTTAGGTCGGGAGCATTTAATCCCGACCTGTTTTTATGTTTTTTATTGCTAAATTTTTTAAAGCTTCAAATGTTTTTTGGCTGATGACGTGCTCAATTTCGCAAGCGTCTTTCAGTGCGGTTTCTTTGTCCACACCAATTGCAATCAATAAACTAGAAATGAGTTCATGACGTTCGTAAATGCTTTCGGCAAGAGCACGGCCTTGCTCAGTTAAAATAATCGATCCGTCAGAATCCATTTTTATCATGTTATCTTCTCGTAACTTTTTCATCGCAACACTCACGCTTGGTTTTGAAAACTTAAGCTCGTGTGCGACATCTATGGATCTTACATTATGGTTTGCGTGTTCGAGTAACAGTATTGTTTCGAGATAATCTTCCCCAGAAGAACCTATCGCCATTTATTTCCCTCCTGCAACAAATTTGCTATAAAAACAGTTTACCACAAGCAATAAAATTTGTAAAAGGTAGATTGAAAAAATGGAGTTGTAAGAAGGAATAGCTATTGACATCAGAGTTAGTATGTGCTAACATAAGGGTAGGTTAGTAAATACTAACCTGAATACTTTAAAGTGCGTATTTGAATACTAATTTCAAAGGTTGGGTGATCGTATGCCATTGACAATAGCAAAAGTTGGCGTGGAAACAAAAGTTGCAAAAGTAAGCGGCAATCCAGAGACAAGACAATTCTTAGAAAACCTTGGCTTTGTGGTTGGAAGCAGTGTGACGCTTATTTCTGAAATAGGTGGCAACGTTATCGTTAATATTCGTGAGTCGAGAGTTGCAATTGGGCGAGAAATGGCATGCAAGATTATGGTAATTGCAAACTAATGTTTAGTTTTGTTGGGGGAATAATATGAAAACTCTTAAAACAGCCGAGATTGGAAAAACTTTTAAAGTTACAAAAATTGGCGGCGAAGGTGCATTAAAAAGGCGAATCATGGATATGGGAATTACAAAAGGTGTGGAGATTTTTGTGCGTAAGGTTGCACCTCTTGGTGATCCAATTGAAGTTACTGTTCGTGGGTACGAGCTTTCGCTTAGAAAAGTAGATGCAGACTTAATTGAAATTGAATAAGCCGATTTTGTGGCAATAAGGAGGATAGTGTCATGGCAATAAAAATTGCATTAGCAGGAAACCCAAACAGCGGAAAGACAACGCTCTTTAACGCATTAACTGGGTCTAACCAATCAGTCGGAAACTGGCCGGGTGTTACGGTAGAAAAAAAAGAAGGTAAGCTTAAAAACAACAAAGACGTTGTTATTATGGACTTACCGGGAATTTATTCGTTATCGCCATATACACTCGAAGAAGTTGTTTCGAGAAATTATTTAATTGATGAACGTCCGAACGCTATTTTAAATATAATAGATGGAACAAACCTTGAACGAAATCTTTATTTAACAACGCAATTAACAGAACTTGGTATCCCTGTTGTTGTCGCAGTTAACATGATGGATATTGTGCGAAAAAGCGGCGATACGATTAATAAAGAAAATCTTTCGAAGGAACTTGGTTGCCAAGTCATCGAAATTTCTGCACTCAAAGGCGAGGGGATTTTCGAAGCAGCCGCAGCCGCAGTTAAACTTGCAAGCAACGGAAAAACACTTCCACAGCATAGGTTTAGTGGTGAAGTTGAACACGCAATCGCACATATTGAAGAAGCAGTTTTACATAACTTACCAGAAAGTCAACAACGCTGGTTTGCTATTAAATTATTTGAGCGTGACGAGAAGATAATTAAAAAACTCGGCATATCAAATGAATTAACAACACATATTGAAGAGGACATTAAGCGTTGCGAAGCTTCACTTGATGATGACAGCGAAAGCATCATAACAGCAGAACGCTATGCATATATCGATTCGATTATCAAAAAATGCTGCAAGCTCAAAAACAAAGGACAATTAACAGTATCTGACAAAATAGATAAAATTGTTACGGATAGAATTTTAGCACTTCCGATTTTTGCGGTTATCATGTTTATTGTTTACTATGTTTCGGTTACAACTGTTGGAACGTTTGCGACAGACTGGGCAAATGACGGTGTGTTCGGTGAAGGATTCAACATGTTTGGGCTGTGGGTTCCCGGTGTTCCTGTTATATTAGGCGGATTGCTCGAAGCAATTAATTGTGCCGAGTGGCTTCAAAGTTTGATTCTTGACGGAATCGTTGCGGGCGTCGGTGCTGTTCTTGGCTTTGTCCCTCAAATGTTTATTTTGTTCATTTTCTTGGCATTTTTAGAAGCTTGCGGTTACATGGCACGTGTTGCATTTATTATGGATCGAGTGTTTAGAAAATTTGGATTATCTGGTAAATCTTTTATTTCATTTTTAATCGGTACAGGTTGCGGTGTTCCAGGAATCATGGCATCACGTACGATTGAATCAGATCGTGATCGAAAAATGACGATCATGACGACAACATTTATCCCTTGTAGTGCAAAGCTACCTGTTATTGCATTGATTTCTGGTGCGGTACTTGGCGGAGCTTGGTGGGTTGCACCGAGTGCATATTTTATTGGTATCGCTGCTATTATTTGCTCTGGTATTATTCTTAAAAAGACAAAACTATTTTCTGGAGATGTTGCACCGTTTGTTATGGAGCTTCCAGCGTATCATATGCCTACCGTTTCAATTGTTTTAAGCAGTATGTGGGAACGTGGCTGGTCATTTATCCAAAAAGCAGGTACAATTATTTTACTCGCTACTATTTTTGTTTGGTTTACATCGAGCTTTGGTTGGGTCGATGGGCAATTTGGTATGGTTGAAATGCCACACAGCGTATTGGCAATGATCGGAAATTCGTTTGCTTGGATTTTTGCACCTCTTGGCTGGGGCGACTGGAAATCGGCTGTTGCTGCAATCACTGGTTTAATTGCTAAAGAAAACGTTGTTGGTACTTTAGGTATTCTTCACGGTTTTGCAGAAATTGGCGAATCAGGCGAAGAAATTTGGTCTAACCTTGCAACAAGCTATACAGCACTTGCTGGATTTTCATTCCTCGTGTTTAACTTGCTTTGTGCTCCTTGCTTTGCGGCAATGGGTGCAATCCGCCGTGAGATGAATAATGGTAAATGGTTCTTTTTCGCAATTGCTTACCAATGCGTGTTTGCATATATCATTGCACTTTGTGTTTATCAATTTGGAATGTTACTTACAGCTGGCGCATTTGGAATTGGAACCATCGTAGCTTTTGTGTTACTCGCTTTGTTCATCTGGCTGTTGCTTAGAAAAGACAATAGTAAGCGTAGTAAATTATCTCCAGTTATTTCATAATTCTGAAATGGGAGTGATTGTATGATTTCATTAATTACAGCAAACCTTGGCACAATAATTGTAGGTCTTATCGTTTGGGCAATTGTGTGTGCCATTATTTTAAAAATGGTACGTGACAAGAAAAAAGGTAAGAGTCCCTCTGGTTGTTCTGGTTGTGATGGCTGTAGTGGCTCATCAGACTGTAAACCAAAATAATTGTTCTCTAAATGCCCCTGTAGCAATTGTGCTATGGGGGCTGTATATTTTTTTGAAATGTAATAAATAAGATTGTATTTTTATTGTGATATGGTATAATTATTTTATAGAATACAAAATGAAACAATCAAAGGGTGTGAAAAAATGAAAAGTGTGCTTTTAAATTTACCAGCAGATTTGGTATATCAGTTAAGACTAAAGCCAAACCAAACGTCAATAGACGACATGATTAAGTTGCCACTTGCAATAGGGCTTTTTGCTACAAGGGAAATTAGCCTTGCTAAAGCCGCTGAATTGTGTGGTAAAAACATCACTGAGTTTAAAGATTTATTAATTTCTTATGAAATTCCACTTTCACTAGAAACACAAAGTGAATAAATAAGTCTTTACAAGCTTAAAAATGTGTGATATAATTTGAACATACTTTGGGGCGAGGTGCAATTCCTCACCGGCGGTTATAGTCCGCGAGCGAAAGCTGATTTGGTGAAATTCCAAAACCGACAGTACAGTCTGGATGATAAAAGTATGATGATACGATACAGTATTTTTCATGCCCTAATTTATATGGGGCATTTTTGTTTTGCCCCCAGAAAGCGGTTTTGCCGCTTTTCTCCAAACGCTTAGGGAACTGGCTGCGTCGAAACATGTGTACAGCAACAGGTACGCATGTTTCGAAGAAACGGAACCAGTTTCCTAGAGCATAAAAAAATCTTAGGAGGCAGAGTATTATGGTCAAATTCTCACCAGCATCACTTGCAAAAATCGGGTTACTATCAGCAATCGCATTTATTCTCATGTTTTTTGAGATTCAAGTGCCCATCTTTCCAGAGTTTTTAAAGTTTGACTTAAGCGGCGTTCCAGTGGTAATTAGCACGCTTGCAATGGGTCCAGCCGCAGGAATCTGCACCGAACTTGTTAAGGATTTGCTCAATCTTACAAAAACAACAAGCGGTGGCATTGGAGAGGTTGCAAACTTCTTAATCGGTTCGTCACTTATTATTCCTATTGGTATCCTCTGCAAAAAAAATCTTAATTTAACTAATTTTGCAATTGGCTCTGTTATTGGCGTTGCACTCATGGTGGTGGTTGCTTGTGCTCTTAACTACTATGTTTTGTTACCAATGTATACAAAATTTATGCCGATTGAAGCGATTGTTGAAATGGCAAAGGCGATTAACAAATCAGTTGTTGATGTTAAGACACTTCTGATTTTCAGTATTGGGCCATTTAATCTTGTAAAAGGCATTATCATCACAGTTTTTTCGTATGTTTTATTCAAGGCTTTACGCCCTGTAATTATATCTCAAAGAAAAGCAGCTTAAGGAGTGAATGATATGCGGTTT
This sequence comes from Eubacteriales bacterium, assembly GCA_031554055.1. Classification (GTDB taxonomy): domain Bacteria; phylum Bacillota; class Clostridia; order Lachnospirales; family JAVBKL01; genus JAVBKL01. The sequence goes on from JAVBKL010000160.1 coordinate 5,750, forward strand.
GAAAATGTACAGGTTCTTGAAGTAGGGGACGTGTATCCGGTTTTGGTTTCTGGCGACGAACACATGGTTTTGATTGACACAGGGTTTCCCTTGCAGTTTGATGACTGTATTCTTGCCATCGAAAAATCAGGTAAAGACCCAAACAAGCTTACGCATATCATCATCACACACCAAGACATTGACCATATAGGGAACATAAAAGAATTTAAGGCTAAGTATCCGCAAATTATCTTTATGGCTCATGAAGAAGAGGTGCCATATATGAACGGACAGAAAACGCCGATTAAGGTTGCAAAGATGGAAGAGAGTTTGTCCAATCTCTCAAATGAGCAGCAGGCTTTTTTCACAAATTTCTCCCAAGCATGCATAAATAGACGAATGGCTTTTGACACTTTGCTTAGAGATCATGAAGTCCTAGACATTTGCGGTGGCATCGAAGTGATTCACACACCGGGGCATACACCAGGGCATATTTGCCTTTACATCAGAACAGCGAATGTACTTGTCACAGGTGATGCCATGAACATCGATTGTGGTGTGCTAAAAGGGGCAAACCCACAGTATACATATGATATGGAGCTTGCAAAAAAATCGTTACAAAAACTTGAAAAATTTGGCGTAGTAAACTTGGTGAGTTATCACGGCGGTGTACTGACTGATGTTGACATGAAATTAAATTTTGCATTATAATCCTCCTAATGGGGGATTTTTTTTACAAAATGGGGGTGTGATATGCACGAGATTTTTAATTTGCAAATTGATAAAAATAGCGGCGTACCGAGCTACAAGCAACTCGGTGATGCGATTTGTGGAATGATTAACGAGGGGAAAATTAAACCGAACGAAAAACTTCCACCGATTCGAAAACTTTCAGAAGCGTTGGGAGTCAATAACATTACCATCGTGAGTGCATATAGATACTTAGAAAATAAAAAAGCGGCCTATGCAAGGGTAGGCAGCGGTACCTATGTATCGGAAGTATTGGTCGAGGAACAGCCAAAGCCAATCACCGCTGGCGAATATCATAGGCATAACCATGAATTTCAAATCAAGGACGCAATCAATTTTGCAAACAGTGGTACTTCAAAGGAACTGTTCCCCATTGAGGAGTTTAAACTGCTGTTTAACCAAGTGCTTGATCGGGACAAAGGCAACGCATTTGACTATACAGACAGCCAAGGTTACGAACCGCTTCGAGAAGCGGTTTGTACATACCTTGATGAGTACGGAATCAAAACGAGCTCTGACAAAATCCAAATTATATCAGGAGCGCAACAGGGTGTTGATATTATTTCGAAGGCGATGCTTGGTGTTGGCGATGTGCTTTTTGTTGAGCAGCCGACTTATTATGGTGCCGTGGGTGCGTTCTTCTCAAGGGGGGCACAGGTTTTGGGCGTTCCGATTGAAAAAGACGGCATGGATCTTGACAGGTTAAGAGGGTTACTTAAAATTTATCGCCCCAAGTTTATTTATGTCATGACTTATTTTCAAACACCGACTTGCGTAAGCTACTCGATGGAAAAAAAACGAAAATTATTAGAGCTTGCATCTGAATATGACACGTATATAATAGAAGAGGACAACCAAAGCGAATTTAATTACAGCAACGAAACAATCGTTCCGCTGAAAGCTCTGGACACCAAAAACCGTGTGATTTACATCAAGAGCTTCTCGAAAATTTTAATGCCGGGGCTTAGACTTGGTTTTATGGTCTTGCCAAAGAAAGTGCTGCAACAAGTAATGAGTGCAAAGTATACAACTGATATCTATACATCGGGTTTTACCCAGCGTGCGTTTGATCTGTATTTGCGGAGCAATGGCTTTAAAAAACACACCGAGATGATGCGGCGGATTTTTAGAGAGCGTTATGAGTTTATGATGAAGCAGATTGACAATCATTTGCGTGGGGTGTGCAAGTATCAAAAACCAGCGGGCGGGTTAAGCGTTTGGATTGAGCTTAAAAATGGAATTTCGTCAAATGAACTGGGACAAAGCTTGCTTGAAAAAAATGTCGTGGTTACACCTGGTACTGTTTTTTCAATAGAAGGCAATGAATTGCCTTTTATACGATTAAGTTTTGCGGATATAGAGAAGACTAAAATTTTGAGTGGTATAAAAATAATTAAAGAAACCTTACAAACGAGAGGAGAGAATTAATATGCTTGATTATGCAAGAGAACTTGAAAACAGAGTGAAGTGGATACAGAGCCAAATAAATAACAGTGGAGCAAAAGGGATTGTCTATGGCAACAGCGGCGGAAAAGACAGCGTTTTGGTTGCCATTCTTTGCAAAAAAGCAGCGGATAACGTGCTCGGTGTCATTATGCCTTGCGGCTCTAAAATAAATTATGGCAAGGATCGGGACGATGCGTTAATTGTTGCAAAGAAGTTTGGCATTGAAACAATCTGCGTTGACTTGTCAGAAACAAAAACCAAAATCAGCGAAGCAATTGAGCAGGGCAGCGACACAAAAATAAGCGAAGCATCATCGAACAACATGAACCCAAGGCTTAGAATGACAACACTGTATTCCATTGCACAAACAAAAGGATACTTGGTTGCAGGAACAGGAAACCGAAGCGAAGTTTATATGGGTTATTTTACAAAATGGGGCGATGGTGGGTTTGATTTTAACCCAATAGCAGATTTAACGGTTACTGAAATTTATGAGTTTTTGCGGTTCCTAGACGCTCCGCTTGAGGTAATTGAAAAAGCACCGTCTGCCGGTCTTTATGACGGTCAAACCGACGAAAAAGATATGGGCGTGAGCTACACAGCCATTGACAAATTTATTACAACAGGTGAGGGCGAACCCCAAGACATTGAAAAAATTAAAAACGCTCATGCGAAAACAGAGCATAAGCGTGGCACATTTAATTCTTACGATGAAAACCAAATAAAATAAACAAGGTGAATGTATGTATCCTGAAATCATTCCATCAAGTAATGTAGACCAATTACGGACAGACAAACTGGTAACTTATTTGATGGAGATAGTTTGCGAGGCACATAACAACGGTTTTCTTTTTATTCAATCAGATCAGACACGGTGTACGGAACCGTCTGTTTACGAATTTTTGGGAATCGGTATAGCGCTTTTAAAGTGTGGGCTAGAACCCAGTGTGCTTGCATTGTTTCTGGAGCACAATTTTTTAAGAATCACAAGAAGAAGCACACTTGACGACCAGAGCATTTTTGAACTTTGCATCATCAAGGCGATGATTCCCTTGATACATTGGTTTAAAATAGAAGAAATTATAAATATGCAAAGCCAGCTTTGTTCCGCTTCATGCAGAGCGAATTATGAATACAAATTGCTAGAACTTATAAAAAGCGTACCGAAATGAAGTTCATTTCGATACGCTTTTCTCATGTCAGAACAAGTCACTATGCGTCCCAGTTCTGGTCAAATACAAAATCAATTCATCATTTGCAAGTTCGTAAATCAAAAGCCAATCTGAAGTAATGTGGCACTCCCGACAACCTTCACAATTTTGTAGTCCTTCTTGAATTTTGTGGAATATTTAATCGTCAGCATTCAAGTCCTCCATGAGTTCTTTCACGCTGTTAAATGGACCGCTTAAATTGCATCTTAATCTTACATCTTCCATTGCTGCGAGAGTTTCTGCGTTCGGATTATCGAGCTTTAATTCAAAAGGTATACCGTTTGAACGAACTGTTTGACGCAAAAAAACGGTAAGAGCGGTGGACATATTGAGCCCCAGCTCATTGAATATCTCCTCTGCTTGTTTCTTCAAATCCGCATCGATTCTAACATTCAAATTTGTGGTTGCCATACATATCAACTCCCTTCTCTAACAGTATACCCAGAAACTTAGAAAACGTCAACACACATCACTAAAGTAGCTGTACGTTGTCATTATATTACTTGCAATAGTATTAAATTTGCTCGCCGTTTGTTGCAATAACATTTTTATACCACTTGCCCGATTCTTTAATCGTGCGAGTGCCATTGTGATAATCCACATGAACAAGTCCAAATCTCTTTGTATAGCCCTCTGCCCATTCAAAATTATCAAACATACTCCAGTGGAAATATCCGTCAATGGGGATTCCCTCAGCGGCGGCTTTTTTAAGTCCAGCAAGATATTGCTCGGTGTATACGATTCGGTGGTCGTCTATAACTTTTCCTTGGCGGTTTACATAATCTGTGCCGCACATTCCGTTTTCTGTAATGATAATTGGCTTTTGATAACGGTCATAGAAGAATTTGGAAGCCCAGTATAAAACATCTGGTGTAAGTGGACAGTCAAAAGCATTTACTGGTGCATATGGGTCAGTAATTGTTTTCACTTCTGCATTTTCGCTTTTGATAATTCTTTGTGCGTTATAAATATTTACACCATAAAAATCTAGTGGCTGATGTATTATTTTCATATCGTCTTGTCCAAACTTTGGCAAGTGTTTTTCGAAGAGTTTTAAACCGTCCTCTGGATATTGTCCAAGGAACATAGGATCTGACCACCAAGTATTTGCTAAAAATAAATTTTCCTCGGTAATCGAAAGTGTAAGTTTTCTTGCGAGCTCTGCGTCTTTTTCGGATTCTGGTGTTGTAATGGCACCAACAGGAGCGTATCCGATTCGGGTATCAGAACTTCCGGCGTCCCTTAGCACTTTTGCCGCACGTCCATGAGCAAGCAGAACATTGTGTGCCGCAAGCAATATTTGACTAAACGGAAGTTTTAAAAATGGTGCGTGTATGCCTTGGCTATGTCCAAACTCGATAAAGCATTGTGGCTCGTTAATGGTCATCCAATTTTTGATGCGGTCCGAATACCTGTTTGCGATAACAGCGGCATATTCTTCAAACCATTTGGAACTATCTGGGTTTAGCCAGCCGCCACGGTGATACAGCTCAAGCGGAAAATCCCAATGGAAAAGTGTTGCATACGGAGTTATGTTTCTCTCAAGCAAACCGTCAATGAGTCTGTCATAAAACTCAAGACCTTTCGGGTTTATCGCACCCACGCCGTCTGGAATAATTCTTGGCCAAGAAAAAGAAAATCTATAGGCTTGTAGCCCAACTTCTTTCATGATGTCGAGATCTTCGTTGCACCTGTTGTAATGATCACAAGCAACATCGCCAGTTGCACCAAGCTTGATATATTTTGTGTGATGCGTACACTCGTCCCAAACACTTGCCTTACGTCCATCGGTAAAAGCTGCACCCTCTATTTGATACGCAGCGGTTGCCGCACCCCAAACAAAATCTTTTTTAAAGCTCATTTTAAAACCCCTCTCCATTATTTGAATGCTATAAATATATCACAAACAATATTTTTTGGCAAACCTGAAAAGAATTTGTAAATTATGGTTGACAAAGTTTTTTGGACATGCTAATATAAAAATGTAAACCATAAATTACAAAATAAAAAAACAAAATTTATTCTCAAAGGGAGATTTATATAGATGAATACAGAATTATTAAGAGAACTTGTGAACAAATATCCAGAGGAAGTAATTGAGCCGTTTGATGTTATACTAAAAGTAATTGGTTTTGACGGAGTCATCGCACTTACGGAAGAGGTTGGCGGATCAAGCATTTATGTACCAAATGCAAAATCAATTTTTATGGGATGCATCGGAAAACAAATTAAAGAGGATTACAACGGGCGAAATTTGCGAGAGCTTTGTAAAACTTACGGTTATTGTGACAGAACTGTAAAGACAATACTTGAAAGATACTAAACTAATGATTATAATGAGGGTAGTTTTATAAAATTAGAAATGATATGAGGTTTTTAAGATGGTGTATGAAACAAATTCTCCAAGCCAGACAAAGGCGATTGCTTGTGAGATTGCAAAGACCGCTACACCTTCACAAGTCTATTGTTTAAGCGGAGACTTGGGGGTTGGCAAAACAGAATTTGCAAAAGGCTTTGCTCTGGGACTTAACATAACAGATGACATCACAAGCCCAACATTTACAATTATTAATGAATACAGCGGTAGATTGCCGCTGTATCATTTTGATGTTTACAGAATTAAGAACGTGCAAGAGATGGAAGACACAGGCTATGAAGATTATTTTTATGGCAGGGGTGTTTGTCTGGTGGAATGGGCAGAGCTGATTCTTGAACTCATACCAACGGACGCATCGTATATTAAAATTGAAAAGGACTACAGCCGTGGCGAGGACTTTAGGCGAATAACAGTGGGGGTGAATGCGTGAAAATTTTGGGAATAGACACAACTGGGGTAGTTGCCTCGGTTGCTGTGGTGGACGAGAACATAACAATTTGTGAGTTTACAACGAATTTTCAAAAGAACCACTCGGTTGTTTTAATGCCGTTGATTGAGGAAATGCTTCACAAAGTTGAGCTTACGCTCTCCGACATGGACTACATCGCTTGTTCGCAAGGGCCTGGTTCGTTTACAGGGTTAAGAATTGGAGTTGCAACCGCAAAGGGTCTTGCACATGGTGCAGGTAAAAAAATTGTACCAGTTCCGACTCTTGACGCATTAGCATATAATTTATGTAGTAACAATCGCATCATCGTGCCGATTATGGACGCAAGGCGAAACCAAGTGTACACGGCTTTTTATAAGTTTGAAAAAAAGCTTGTGCGAGTTTCTGAATACTATGCAAGCGACATTACGGAAGTTCTCGAAATGCTAAAGAAATTTGACGAGCCGCCAATATTTTTGGGCGATGGAATTTTAACACTAAAAGAAAGCATCAAGGGCTTTGAACTGGCACC
>JAVBKL010000030.1:0-8231 GCA_031554055.1 Eubacteriales bacterium
TTTTTTAGTGGTTTTGGTCTATGCATATTTACCTCACAATATTCTTGTTTTAAATTTTTATATATGCTATTCTCATTGAAAAGGAATAACAAAATTAAAAGTAGGGGGATTTTATGAAAACGTACCTAGTAACAGGTGGCTCTGGTTTTATTGGTTCCAATTATATTCACTATATGCTCGAAAAATATAAAGATACTATTCAAATCATAAATGTTGATAAACTCACATATGCAGGAAATCCAGAAAATTTGGCTTCCGTTGCAAGTAACCCGAGCTATCAATTTATTCGGGCAGACGTTTGCGATTCGGTTGCGATGGATGAAATTTTTTCGCAACATGAAATTGATTTTGTGATACATTTTGCAGCAGAAAGCCACGTTGACCGTAGCATCATTGACCCCGAAGTTTTTGTGAAAACAAATGTGCTCGGCACGTTGGTTATGCTCAATGCGGCAAAAAAACATTGGACAGAAAATGAGGGCTTTAAGCCGAACAAAAAATTTGTTCATGTATCCACAGATGAAGTATATGGCTCACTGCAACAAGAAGGATATTTTACAGAAAGCACTCCGCTTGATCCACACAGTCCATATTCGGCAAGCAAAGCTTCTTCAGATCTGCTTGTTAAATCATATTTTGATACGTATAAAATGCCTGTAAACATAACAAGATGCAGCAACAATTACGGCCCATACCAGTTCCCTGAAAAACTGATTCCGCTTATGATTAACAATGTGCTAGGCGGAAAAAATCTCCCTGTGTACGGCGACGGAAAAAATGTGCGGGATTGGCTGTATGTATCTGACCATGCAAGAGCCATAGACATTGTAACAGAAAAAGGTCGACTCGGTGAAGTGTATAACATAGGCGGACACAACGAAAAGCAAAATATAGAAATCGTAAAGGAAATTATTCAAACCGTGAGTGAACTCCTAGACGACAATGACCCTCGCAAAACATTCGCCAATGAGAGTTTAATAAAATATGTGGAAGACCGAAAAGGGCATGATTTGCGTTATGCCATCGACCCCAAAAAAATTGGCGATGAACTCGGTTGGCAGCCAGAAATTATGTTTAACAACGGAATAAAAGATACCATCCGTTGGTATCTCGAAAATGAAACGTGGATAAAAAATATTACAAGCGGTGAGTATCAGAACTACTATGAAAAAATGTATGGAGGGAATTAAATGTTAAAAGGAATAATTTTGGCTGGTGGCTCGGGTACCAGACTTTACCCTGTAACAAAATGTATTTCGAAGCAGATTCTTCCCATTTATGACAAGCCGATGATTTATTATCCGCTGTCTGTGCTTATGCTCTCAGGGATTCAGGACATATTAATTATTTCGACACCACGTGACATTCACTTGTACGAAGAACTTTTTTCAGACGGCAAACATTTGGGGTTAAACATTAGTTATGCGGTTCAAGAATACCCAAGAGGGCTTGCCGATGCATTTATCATTGGCGAAGAATTTATCGGATCGGATAGAGTTTGTCTTGTGCTTGGTGATAATATTTTTTATGGGCAAAGCTTTGGAAAATCGCTTGAAGAAGCTTCGCAACGAACTGAGGGTGCCACAATTTTTGGTTATTACGTGAGCGACCCAACAGCGTATGGCGTGGTTGAAGTGGATGCACTTGGCAATGCCATTTCCATTGAAGAAAAGCCGAAACAACCGAAGTCGCATTATGCCGTCCCTGGGCTTTATTATTATGACAACGAAGTCGTGAATATTGCAAAAAATATTAAACCCTCCGCACGTGGCGAAATAGAAATCACAGCGATTAATGAGGCTTATATGGAAAACAAAAAACTTAAAGTTGAGTTGATGGGTCGTGGCATGGCGTGGCTTGATACAGGCACGCACGAGTCTTTGCTTGATGCAAGCAATTTTGTTGCGGCGATTCAAAAACGCCAAGGGCTTTATATTTCTTGTATTGAAGAAATTGCGTATAGAAAAGGATTTATCACAAAAGAACAACTGATACAGCTAGCCGAACCTGTTAAAAAAATTGAGTACGGACAATATTTATTAAGCATTGCGGAGGGAAACTAATGGCTAAGTTTAATTTTATCGAGACAAAAATAAAGGATTTGTATATCATTGAGCCGACAGTTTTTAAGGACGCACGTGGATATAACATGGAGACATATAACAAAGCAGAGTTTAACAAAGCGGGGCTTGCCATGGAATTTGTTCAGGACAACGAGAGCTGTTCTGTCGGTGGTGTTTTGCGTGGGATGCATTTTCAAATTAAAAACCCACAGGGCAAGCTTGTAAGGGTTACGAAGGGCGAGGTTTTTGATGTTGCGGTTGACATGAGAGAGGGTTCTGCCACGTATATGCAGTGGGAGGGCGTATATTTATCAGAAGAAAACAAAAGGCAATTTTACGTTCCAGAGGGTTTTGCCCACGGCTTTTTGGTTATGAGCGATGTGGCAGAATTTTGTTACAAGCTCACGAATTTTTATAACCCACAAGACGAAGGGCGATTGAAATGGGATGACCCAAGCGTCGGCATTGTCTGGCCTATTCGTGAGGGCATGGAAATTATTATGTCAGAAAAAGATAAGATGTAATCTCTGATTTTATGCAATTTTTTTTACAAAAAAGGCTTGTTCTACTCCAAAATTTATGCTATGCTTTTTAGCGAAAAATAATTTTGGAGGTGGCTATATGAAGCATATTTTAGATCCATTAGATTTAAGTATTGAGGAAACTTCTTATTTGTTGACATCAGCTTGTGACATTATTAAAACCCCAGATAAGTATAAAGAAATTTGCAAAGGTAAAATTTTGGCAACGTTATTCTATGAGCCTAGTACCCGTACCCGCTTAAGTTTTGAATCAGCGATGATTTCACTTGGGGGTAGTGTACTAGGCTTTTCTTCTGCAGATACGAGTTCTGCATCAAAAGGCGAGAGCGTTGCGGATACGATTCGTACAATTGCTTGTTATGCCGATATTTGTGCGATGCGTCATCACAAGGAAGGTGCGGCACTTGTGGCTTCACAATATTCAAGTATTCCTATCATCAATTCTGGTGACGGCGGACACCAACACCCAACGCAAACATTTACTGACTTGCTTACGATCATAGCAAAAAAAGGACGTTTGGATAATTTAACTATTGGGCTTTGCGGCGATTTAAAATTTGGTAGAACCGTACACTCTTTGATTACTTCCATGGCAAGATATGAAAACATAAAGTTCATTCTCGTTTCGCCACCAGAACTTAAAGTGCCTGGCTACATTAGGGAAGAAGTTTTAAGAAAACAGGGCGTTGCATTTGAAGAAGTCGAAGATCTAAACGAGCATATTGCGGAGATGGACGTGCTCTATATGACGAGAGTGCAAAGAGAAAGATTTTTCAACGAAGAAGATTATTTAAGGCTCAAAGACACGTATATTTTAACTCTTGAAAAACTGAAATCAGCCAAGGAAGATTTAACAATTCTTCACCCACTTCCAAGAGTAAATGAAATTTCTGTGGAAGTGGACAATGACCCTCGTGCTTGTTACTTTGATCAAGTACTTTACGGAAAATATGTGAGAATGGCGTTGATACTTATGTTGTTGGAGGTGGACGTATGTCAAAAATAGTTGGTGATAAATCGCTCAATGTTGATTCCATCCGAAGAGGTGTGGTAATTGACCATATTAAAGCCGGAAAAGCAATGGAGATTTATAAAAGCTTACGCCTTGATGACCTTGATTGTTGCGTGGCTGTCATTAAAAATGTAAAAAGCAAGAAACAAGGCAAAAAGGATATTATAAAAATTGAGGACAGAATCGATATCGACCTAGATGCCCTCGGTTATATCGACCCAAACTTAACCGTAAACATTATTGAAAATGACGTTGTGACCGAAAAGAAAAATATTAAGCTGCCAAAGAAAATTAAAAATATTGTAAAATGTAAAAATCCACGTTGCATAACTTCAATTGAACAAGAATTGCCGCATATATTTACATTGGTGGATGCAGAAAAAAGAATTTACCGCTGCATTTATTGCGAACAACAAAGCAAATGATGTTGCAACCAAAGTCTTTTTGTTCTATAATTTTATTTTAAAAACTAAATCAAAGGGGTGTTTTAAATGGATTACAAAGTTAAAAACATGAGAATTTGCATTGAGAAAGATTACAGTGAAATGAGCAAGAAAGCGGCGGAAGTTTTCGCTTGTGTGATGAAGGAGACGCCGAGTGGTGTTTTTGGTTTTGCAACTGGCGGAACACCAGTGGGATTGTACAAAGAGCTCATTGACATGAACAAAAATAACACGCTCGATTTTTCGGAAGCAACGACGTTTAACCTTGACGAGTATTTTCCGATTAAGGCAAGTAACAACCAAAGCTATCGTTATTTTATGGAAGAGAATTTGTTTAACCACATAAACATAAAGAAAGAAAAAATTAATATTCCAAACGGTGAAGCAGACGACATCAACGAAGAATGCAAGTCCTACGAAAACCGCATCACCCAAAGTGGCGGAATCGACTTGCAAATTTTAGGCATTGGAATGAACGGACACATTGGATTTAACGAGCCGACTGACCATTTTCCAAAGGACACCCATGGTGTCGAGCTTCAACAAAGCACCATTGAAGCAAACGCAAGATTTTTTGACTCCATTGATGAAGTGCCTAAAACTGCCGTTACCATGGGAATCAAATCCATCATGAGTGCAAAAAGCATTTTGCTTGTTGTAAACGGAGCAAAAAAAGCTGGCATTGTAAAAGAGATGCTTTTCGGAAACATCACACCACAAGTTCCAGCGAGCATTTTACAACTTCACCCAAATGTTGTTGTTATTTTGGATGAAGAAGCAGCAGAGCAAATAAAAGAATTGTTATAAAAACACGGAGGACAAAATGCGTATTTTACACACGTCGGATTGGCACTTAGGTAAATCAATTGAAGAGTATTCGAGGATTAACGAGCAAGGTGAGTTTTTGCAAGAGCTTGAGCAAATTGCAGATGATAAAGAAGTTGATTTAATTATTGTCGCCGGAGATGTTTATGATGTATCCAATCCTCCAGCAGAAGCGGAAAGATTATTCTACAAAAGTATGTCGAGATTAACAAAAGACGGAAAACGACCCGTGTTGATTGTGGCGGGGAATCATGACAACCCTGATAGGCTTACTGCGGCAAGTCCGATTGCACTTGACAAAGGTTTGATTTTGGTCGGCACGCCAAAGACAGTTATCGAAACAGGGAAGTTTGGTGGGTTTGAAATCGTAAACTCGGGTAGTGGCTTTTTAGAAATCAAAATAAAAGACGAAACCGCTGTCGTTTTAACAATGGCTTACCCAAGCGAAAAAAGGTTGAACGAAGTTTTCGAAAGCGAAAACACTTCGACCAGTAGCGAGAGTGAGTTTAGAAAAAGCTATAACGAGCGGATCAAAGAAATGTTTTTAGAGCTTGAGCAGAATTTTAGACCAGATACAATCAACTTGGTTGCTGGGCATTTTCACATAAAAGGTGGAGAAGTGAGCGAGTCCGAACGAGATATTGTCATCGGCGGACTTTACGCCGTTGAAAGTGAATCCTTGCCCAGCCGTGCTCAATATATTGCAATGGGTCACTTGCACAGAATGCAAAAAATAAATGATGCCGAGCGTGTCATTTATTATTCTGGCTCGCCAATGGCGTACAAAAAGGGTGAGCACAGCCAAGCAAAAGCCGTGAATCTGGTTGAGGTTTTGGCTGGTTTGCCGGCTGTGGTTGAAAAAATCTATTTAAAAAACTATCGACCAGTTGAGGTTTGGCGAACCCAGAGCATTGAAGCAGCAATTGAACTATGCAGAGAGCGATCGGACGATGATTGTTTGGTTTATATTGAGATTATAAGCGACAGAACCATAAAATTTTCAGAACATAAAGAAATGACAAGACTGAAAAGCGGTATCTTATATGTTGATGTGCAGCACAGGGAATCAAACCTCGAAAAACTAGCGGTGGAAGAAGACAAAACCATCGAGCAGGAATTTTTTGAGTTTTATATGTTAAAAGAAAATTGTCCGCCAAGTCAAGAGCTTGTGCAGCTTTTTTTGCAACTTGTGAATGAGGAGGCGGACGAATGAAACCGATAGAACTTAGGGTGGCGGGGCTTAATAGCTTTAAAGAAGAGCAAAGAATAGATTTTGATGAACTAATGCGTCAAGGCCTTTTTGGAATTTTTGGGCCAACAGGCAGTGGAAAATCTTCTGTGTTTGATGCAATTACCATGGTGTTGTTTGGAAGAATTTCTAGGCATGGGGCACGACTTAAAGCTTGCTTAAACACAGAATCCACCGAAGTAAAATTATATTTAAAGTTTTTAGCTGGTGACGAAGAATACGTTTGTGAGCGAGTTTTTGTTCCAAACGAAAAAGAGGGACTAGCCAATAAAATTGCAAAGCTCTATAAAATTTCTGGCGATACAGAAGTCATTATGGCGGACATGACAAAAGTCGTTACAGCAGAAATTGTTAAGCTAATCGGGCTTGATTATGACGACTTCTCTCGTTCGGTTATATTGCCACAAGGCAAGTTCAGTGAATTTCTATTGCTCGACTCTTCTGATAAACTGAAAATGCTTGAGAATCTTTTTGGCTTAAAACAATATGGAGATGCTTTAAAAGATAAAATTCGTGATGGCCGAAAAGAAGTGGAAAATAAAAAAAATACACTGTCTGAAAATATAAAAGTTTTGCAAGCAGATGGCGAAATTAATGAGCAAACGCTTGTTGATATGGAAAAAAACTTAGCACTTGCCGTTCTTGCACAAGAGAAATTAAGCCTAGAAAAAGAAAAATCAGAGTCGAAAATAAAAGAGCTTGAAAAGCTTAATAACTTGGTGGAAGAACGAAGTAAATTTGCTGACCAGTTAAAACTTCACAATGAAAAAGAAAACGAAATGAACGAAACAAAAAAAGGTCTGGACATCGCGCTGAACGCACAAGCACTTATTCCGAACATAACAGAATACAAGGCGATCACCTCAAAACTGCTTGAAACAGAAACTTTATGTGCAATCAAGACAAGCAAACTCAAAGAACACGAAGCACAAGAAGTGATTGCTAAAAAAAACTTTGAAGAAGCAAGAGTTTTAAAAGATACAGAGTACCCCAAATTAATCAGCAAGGCAGAAAAATTGCAAGAAGCCATTAAAATCCTTGAGGAAAAGAAAACAGAAGAAGCAGAACGTGAAAGCTTGTTGGATGCCTATAACAAAAAAAGTAAAATGGTTAAAGCCAAGCAAAACGAATGCGAAACTTTAAAAATAAAGTACGACAATCTCGACTCTGAACTGAAAGAAATTTCTATACGCAAACAATCATGTACGGTTGACAAAGACTATCGAGATAAAGTTGAAAAAGCAAATGAGCTTCAAAAAAAGCTTGAGCCGATTCAAAAACAGATCAATAAAACAAATTCCGAAATAATCGAGATACAAAAATTATTGTTAGGTGCCAAGCAAAAGCATGAAATGCTGGTTTTGGAACTTAACAGCCAAAACGCAGAATTTATAGAGAATGAAAAAAAACTCAAGCATCTTCAAATTATGAATATGGCGTTTACCATAGCAAAAGAGTTAAAAGAAAACGAGCCATGCCCTGTTTGTGGCGGTACAGAACACAAGCATACACATGAATTAAGCGAAGAAAACGACCTACAAGAGCAGATCAGTCATAAAGTGGATAAGCTAAAACAAAATTTGGATATGCTAAAAAAAGAAGATGCACAGCTCGGCACATCAATAGAGAAAGATGAAACGCTCTTGAAAAATAAAGAAATTTTACTGGCGGAGCAAACAGCAGAGAAGGACGAAATCACGCAAAGTTTACAGCAGATTTCACTTGAGAGCAATGACTTTGCAAAACTCTATCAAAAAATAAAAGAACTTAATGCGTTGCGAGATGAGCTTGATCAATCAGAAACCAAAAAAAGACCAGAACTTGATTTGGTTAAAAAAGAACATGACAAGCTTCAAACAGAAATTTCTGATCTTGGTGCGGATCTTGCGACGGTTGTTGAACGAGGAAAAGCCCAAGCGGAAAAAGTGAAGGCGTTGCAAATTCAATTTAATGAAAAGAGTGAAAATCGAGAGCCCGTAGCATTTTTGGAAGAAGTTAGAAGGCTTGCCGCCGATATTTCGCAGACGTACAATCATTCGCTTGATAAAATAAGTGAAATTGCAGAAGACAAACAAAAACTTGCGATAGAAAAAAGAA
>JAVBKL010000198.1:0-15930 GCA_031554055.1 Eubacteriales bacterium
CCAAGAGAATAGGACAGCCTAGAAACTACATAGATTTTATAAAGGAGTTGATACCGTGGCAAAAGAAAAAGCCCCCGAGAGGGAGCGGAATGCTAGACTTTCCAATGATGTCCGCACGATTGACAAATGGATTCTGCATGAGTTTTGCTCTTTGTTTTGCTATTTGTTATGATTGGAATAATGATGATTAACCCGAATGTACAGAGGGCTAATAAAATCCAAAGACACCAACCTAAACAACCTCTATGCTTTGTTTTTATTTCGGTTACAGCTTGGACTGTACAATTTAAGCCGCCGCATTTAGGACAAGTCACGGTGAACCTCCTTTGACACATTAAAGTGAATTAAAGAGTGTAATTTGATTCATTTAAATATTAAATTAATTTCCACATTTTGTCAATATGAGATGAGATAATGGAAAAAAGAAAACAAATTGTCAATTACATTTAGTCTACCACAGCGATTATTAGGTTGCCTAAAGAGAACTGGACAATATAGTTATTACAATCTTCAAATTCTGTAATCAATGGTGATTTTGTCAGTAGCATCATCAATATCAATGTCTTTCACAAGCAGAGACAAAGTCAGCATAAATGTTTGAAAATCTAGCTCTTTAATCTCTTCAATTTTTGGAGCAAATGGAAGTCTTAGAAGTCCTTCTTGCAATTTTTTTTCAAATAGATTCCGATGCTCTAGGATAAATTGTTCATGAACATAAACACCTTGACCTAAGAGATAGTCAATAGTAACGCTAAAATAGGTAGCCAATTTTTTTAGAGATTGAACGTTAGGCTCTCGTTCGCCTTGCTCATAGTATTGGTAGGCTCGTAAAGAAACACCAATAGCTTCTGCAATATCTTTTTGCAACACATTTTTTTCTTGTTTCAGTTTTATAAGTTTTTGGCTCAACTGCGACATTATAGCACCTCACAATTTCTTTAATAAAAATCATTGACAAGCACATTCGTGCATGTTAAGATGGTGGCACGACAAGCACGTTTGTGCATGTTAGTTTATAAAGGGGCGGTGAAATGAATACAAACAAAATAAGGAATCTTCGCATAAAAAGGCAACTCACACAACAACAAGTCGCAGACTATTGCAATATTTCATTGCGTGCGTACCAGTATATAGAAAACAGTGAGCGAAAAGGGGATATTCAAGTTTGGAAAAAGTTTTCGGAACTGTTTAACACGACCATTGACGAATTGGTTAAATGATTACAACTGAATAAGAAAAGTATACGATTCGAAGAGAAATAAGTCAAGCATAAACGTGCATGTCACTGGCATAATTGAAGGAGAGAATTGATTTTGAGGAACAATTTTAAACAAACGCGCCTATCAAAAAAAATGACTCAAGCACAGTTAGCAAAAGTAATCGGAGCAAGCGATAGAATGATACAGCATATTGAAGCTGGAACCAGATTAGGAGATGTATATTTTTGGCTTAAGGCTTCAAAAGTGCTTGAAAAACCTATTGAATACTTGGTCGAGAATAATGCAAGTGAAAGTATATAACACGAACAAAACGTTGTCAACAGTAAAGATAGCGAATAGGACAGCCTAGAAACTACATAGCTTTTATAAAGGAGATGATACCATGGCAAAAACCAGAGTGCCAAAAGTCTATGAAGTAGTAAACATACACCCCGAGTATGCCAATGAGGATGAGAAGAAAAAAGCATTAGCAGAAGTGGCATATGATTTGGCCATTATTTTTCATAAGCATAAAGTGGGACAAAAGGCGGCGGCAATATAAGCCGCTAGCGGGACAACCCAGCAAGGAGGACACTAATGAAACAGCCTTTTTACAAACAGCACCCGTGGTTTCCGACAATTATTTCATTAATAGCGTTATTTCTCGTATTAACCAAGATGCTTCTTGGCGGTATGCACCTATAAGGGCGATTATTGAAATTATTGTAGGAACTAACCACTGTACCCATGAACGGCGTATAGTAAGTTGTTCCTTTGCATCTGCTTCATGCAAGACAATTGCTTTGTCTGTAAGTGTATAGTTGTCAGAAGTGATTGCTTCACCATAGGAATCATTACCAATCACTTTTTTGGAAACAAACTTATGTAAATATAGGCAGTGCAATCTCACAGTGCAATCGCATTTCAAATATTTTGTAATATCATCAAGACTAATGTTAGGGTTTTTAGATATTAATTTTAAGATTTTTACATCGAATAAAGTAACTTCAAAACTATCAACGAACAAAGCCGAGCACACTCCTTGAAGCAAAATCGCAATATTTGTAATATCACAATACTAAACGATAATTCAAAAAATGTAAAGAACCATGATGGCAATGCAAAGAAAAAATAAATAGAGTAGCGAAACTTGTATACACACCAGAGCAGAAGTTGCTGCTTGTGGCACAAGAATATTGGACAACCTAGCAAGGGGGTCACCAATGAAACTACAGGAAGGAGCAAAAGGGATGGAAAAAGAGAAAGCCCCGGAAGAAATCCAAGACTTAAAATTACAACTAAAGAATCTCAATGAGAAAGTAGGCAAAATCGTCAAGGAACAGGAAGAGTTCAAGGCAGAAGTGTTAGAAGGAATAAGGCTAGGTGGTTTAGGGATAGCAAAGCTGATAGAAGAAAAACTGTCAAAAGGGCTACAAGATTTGCTTGACCCAACTGTATTTTTGCAACAAGTGAAAGAAAAAAATGGAACCTAATGAATGAGGAATCTGCTAGAACAACACTCAAAAAAAGCATTTCCATAAATTGTTACATTCCACATGAGGCTACTGTAGTTCATGCTATAGTCGCTGTTTCTTGCTAATTGTTCTAGTTGGGTAAAGAGGGCACTAGTTTTAATTTTCGGCTGGATATCAGGATTATCAACCGATATCCACATATCGGTGCGTACATCTACAAGGCCTAATCGAACAAGGTTATCAATAGCAGTATATGTGTATTCCCAAGAATCAATATTAACAGAATCAAGCGTAAAAAATGAAACATAGGTATCTGTGCCCGATTTATCTTTTTTGTAAATCCGAACAGCCCCATATTCATGATATTTCCTATTTGCACAGAGCTCTTCAAAAATCTTTACATCAAGTGGCTCTAGCTGACTAATCGTAAAAGAAAAAGAAGCCCGAGCTTTACAGGAAGTATTTTTATCCATAGAAGTAACTAATAAGTTGCTGTACAGATTTCTTAGTTCTTCAATCTCTACGGTGTAAAGTAAATGGCTCAAAGTAGGTACACTAATATTCAACGGAGCTTCTATTAGATTTTCTTCGGCAATACCACGTAGATTTATTTTTTCAGCAACTTCTGATGTCACTTTGTCCATAAATGTATTACCAGTAACCGCTACGAAACGTATAGGCGAAATAAGTAAATTTGCAACTTTGCCAATAGTATCACCTAGCTTACCTAATTCTAGTAATACAGGTTTTGCTAAATCTTTGTATGTATCTTCCACAACAGAATCTGGGCATTCGGGTAAAGATACAAGGTTTAAATTAATATCGTACATACAGTTCCCCTTTCAAAAATGTGAAATAATAAAAATCTTGGCAGATTATCAAATTATATCACAAATTGTAAAAGAGAGACAAGCATAAAAGGAAGTGATTCCAATAAAAAAAGACCACAGATATGCTGTTTGCAATAAATGTGGACAAGCTGTAAACGTAAGCATACATAAAGAAATACCGAGCGAGTGCTACACTTGCCACAGATGCACACCCAAGACCCGAGCAAAGTACATAGCAACACAAATTGTTTTATATGCACTGCTCACTACAATCGAGCAAGTCTATGATAAACAGGCGTGAGTAAAAAAATGGATACGCAGCGGCTTGTAATAGAAAACCAAAAATTGGTCTTTCACATTACTAAAAAACATCTAGCTTATTACGATGAAGACCTAATACAAGAAGGGTATATCGGGCTTGTGAAGGCTGCCAAGGCTTTTGACCCTCAAAAAGGCATCCCTTTTAGTTCGTTTGCTGGACATTGTATATTAAACCAAATGTATATGGCACTAAGACCAAGAAAGAGGATGCAACGTGAGTTTTTGACTTTGGACGCACCAATTGGTGAAGACCGATATACTACGCTCGGAGAAACCCTCGTCGATTTCGAGAATCAGATTGATGAAGCGTGTACAAGTGTTGAACTAGAAAAGTTCATGTCACGATTGTCATGTCAGAACAAGCGAATATTGCAGTTGCTTCTGGAAGGTAAAAAGCTAAAAGAAGTGGCCGAGTGTCTGCACGTTACTCCCGGTTATGTATCACGCCTACGTAAACAGTTGGCTGAAAAGGCAAGACAACATTTAACTGAAGGAAAGATGGTGAGTAAATGAGAAGATGTCCGAACTGCGGTGCTTACCTTGATGCATCGGAACCCTGTGATTGCAAAAAGGTGTAGAAAAAAGCCGTCAGCGAGATGCGAACTCGTTTGGCGGCACAGGTAAATACGTTAATGAAATTTTAACAAAGGAAAGAGGTTTTGTCAATGTATAAATGTTCTGAATGTAATTTTGAATTTGACGAGCCAGAACAATTCGAGGAAAGACATGGACTAGATTCCCCACCTTATGAGAAAACGGACGGTTGCCCCAAATGCGGCGTGTGTGATTACTGCAAGCAAACAAAAATATTAAGTTAATTTGAACTCGTGTAGGAATTTGCCTAATGGAATATAAATTCACAATTGACGGCACGCTTCCAAATTTAAACGACTACATACATCAACTATACATAAGCAAATTCAGAGTTGCGGAACTAAAACGCACTTCTGAACAGCTAATTTCAGCATTTATAAAAAAATATTTACGAAGTGTTGAAATATCAAAGCCAGTACAGATTGGTATACTTTGGGTAGAACCAGACAAAAAGCGAGACTTGGACAACATAGCAGCCGCAAAGAAATTTATATTTGATGCACTGGTTAAGAGCAAGGTTTTGCAAAATGATGGTTGGGCGCAGATTACGGGGTTTTCAGATAGCTTTGCAGTTGACAAAGAAAATCCAAGGATAGAAGTAACTATTTGCAGTTTGGAATAGGCAGGTGCGAAATGAATTACATCAAAGAGTTAAACGCCATGTATCATCTCTGCATGTCAAAGAAACTGGCAAAATTGGAAATTGCGTTATTGTATGCGTTATACGCTATTAATAATGCCGAAGATTGGGCTGTTTGGTTTGAAGCAGATAATGAACTCGTGAGTCGTCTAACAGGTGGATATTCAAGAGAAGCAATAAATGAGACACGCAACAAGTTGAAGCAAATGGGGAGAATTGATTTTATTGATGGCGTGAAAAATAAGAAGCCACCAAAATATAAAATTATTTCTTTATGTCAAGTTACAAGCAAAGTTGACATACCACTTGACGTACAAGTTGACATACAGGTTGACAAAGTGGTTGACATACCACTTGACGTACAAGTTGACCATTCTTTTAAACTAAAACAAAACAAAACAAAAACAAAAGATATTGAAAGTAAGAAAGAGGGCACAGCCACACCCAAACGCCCCAAGCACAATTTTCAACAGCTCATTGACAACTTCACAGATAACGAAGTTTTAAAAAATACGCTTTGGGAGTATATCAAAATGCGAATAAACAAAAAAGCGAAACCCACAGACCACGCCCTAGACTTAGCGTTAAAGCATTTGAGGGATTTGTCAAGCGACACCGAAGTCCAAATTGCCATACTGGAAAAAAGTATAGTAAACAATTGGACTGATATATTTCCGATTAGAAATCAGATTGACGATAGCACCAAAAAAACAATAAAGAATACAATTAAACCCAATCGTTTCGCCAACTTCAATCAGCGACAATACGACCCAGAAGATGTACAGCGATTGCAACGAGCGTATTTAAACAAGGATTCGGAGGGTTCGGAATGAAAATACATATAAACAACGAATCAGACAGGCTAACTGTTGCCGCCATTCTGGTTAAAAACGGATATACGGTTAGAATGGGCAAGGAGAAAAAGGGAACAGGAAAAAGTTATGAGCACTTTGTTGAGACGGTTAAGGTCGGGGTTGAGGGTGAGTGTCAGAACAATACAAATTAGGTAGCCTATTTGACGGTTCCGGCGGCTTTCCACTTGCTGGAACTTTATGCGGATTAAGTCCTGTTTGGGCAAGTGAGATAGAACTGTTTCCGATTGCAGTAACAACGAAGCGATTCCCGAACATGAAGCATCTGGGGGATATTACAAAAATAAATGGTGCAGAAATTGAGCCAGTAGATGTAATCACATTCGGAAGTCCATGCCAAGATCTAAGTGTGGCTGGCAAACGAATTGGGCTTGACGGCAGCCGTTCGGGGTTGTTCATGGAGGCTATTCGAATTATAAAAGAAATGAGGTTGAAAAGTAATGGGATATACCCAACTTTCGCTATTTGGGAAAACGTACCTGGAGCATTCAGTTCCAACAAAGGCGAGGACTTCCAAACAGTTCTCGAAGAGATTAGCCACATCGCCGATGATTCCGTTTCTATTCCTAGACCTCCGAAAAACAAATGGCTTAATGCCGGAGAAATATTGGGAGATACATTCTCCGTCGCATGGCGAGTGCTTGACGCACAATACTGGGGAGTGCCCCAACGTCGTCGTAGAATCTACCTTGTCGCAGATTTTAGAGGACAACGTGCCAGAGAAATACTATTTGAGCAAAATGGCTTGTCAAGGGATATTAAGGAGAGCAGAGCGTCGGGGGAAAGCACTGCCAGAACTACTGAGAGTAGCACTTTCACGCCAAAGTTATTGACCATACGTTCAGGTTGTGAAGGTGGTGGAAAAGGTGCATTGGTTAGTGATAATAAAAGTCTTGCATTAACAACAGTCAACAATCAAACACTTTTTGTGTCATATGAGGTTTGTTTTGAACAAAGAGCCTACGACGAGTATGCACATTCAACAATATCTGCAACGCTAAAAGCTACAGGAGGCACTTATCATGGTGGCAGTGAAACATTGGTTTTACCAAAAAAAACTATGGTTCGCCGATTAACTCCGCTTGAATGTTGTAGGCTTCAAGGTTTCCCAGACTGGTGGTGTTCGGATATACCGCATAGCGACACAGCAGAATATAAAATGTGGGGCAATGGTGTTGCATTTCCGACTACGCTGTTTGTTGTACAGGGCATTGCGGAAGCATTACAACGAGGTGTAAAAAATGAAAATCGGACTACTTGCCGTTGATTCACATAACTTTCCAAACTTGCCGCTGATGAAAGTATCGGCATGGCATAAGCAACATGGCGATAGCGTGGAAGTATTTAACGCCCTGTTTGAATATGACAAGGTATATGTATCAAAGGTGTTTGACTTTACTCCAGATTACCCATACCCGATTCGGGCAAAAGAAGTTGTATGTGGCGGCACTGGATATGACAGAACTGCAAATCTTCTTTATGAGGTTGAAAGAATGTATCCCGACTACTCGCTTTATGACCTAAAAAATACCGCATATGGATTTTTAACAAGAGGCTGCCCAAGGCAGTGTGAGTTTTGCCTTGTGTCAAAAAAAGAAGGCTGCCAAAGTGTGAAGGTTGCGGATTTGAGTAACTTTTGGAAAGGGCAGAAAGAAATAAAACTTCTGGATCCAAATTTGCTAGCTTGTGCAGATAAAAATGAGTTGCTGCAACAGCTAGTAGAAAGTAAGGCAAAGATTGATTTTACGCAAGGACTGGATATTCGGCTAATGACAGAAGAGCTTGCGGAGTTAATCATGCGATGCAAAATCAAGATGATACACTTCGCTTGGGA
Source organism: Eubacteriales bacterium (assembly GCA_031554055.1). Classification (GTDB taxonomy): domain Bacteria; phylum Bacillota; class Clostridia; order Lachnospirales; family JAVBKL01; genus JAVBKL01. Next base: position 7,766 of record JAVBKL010000198.1, read on the forward strand.
TTTTGAAAAAGATAGTGATGTTATCACTCGAAAGCTGAAAGAGTTTAAACGGCAGACAGGCATTGACCAGCGAAAAGCAAGAGTTTATATACTCACGAATTTTAACACAAGCTTTGAATTTGACCTGTATCGGGTGTATGAACTTAAAAACTTGGGGTTTGACCCATATATTATGATTTACGATAAGCAAAACGCATCGAGGAAAATACGGCACTTACAGCGATGGGTGAATAACAAGATTATATTTAGGGTTTGCGAGAAGTTTGAGGATTATAATTTGAAGTTGGGGTGAGTAGATGGAGCAATGTGTCGTTTGTTACAGCGGTGGGCATTCGTCAGCATTGGTGGGGATTGAGGCTGTGCGGAGATATGGGAAAAACAACGTCATTCTGCTCAACCACGATATTTCAAGCGAAGTAGAGCACAAGGACATTAAACGATTTAAAGATGATATATCTAATTATTTAGATATTCCTATAACTTATGCCAATATGGAGAAGTGGGAGATAATGACACCGCTAAGAGTTTGCGAAAAAGCAGGGGCATTCACCAATCCAGTAAACCAGCAAGCCTTATGTACATACAACCTTAAAACAGAGCCTTTTTATAAATGGTTGAAAACTTTTTTTCCGACCGACATGGAGAACCCAAATAAAGACATTGAAATACTATATGGTTTTGATTCACAAGAGAAAGCCAGAATACAGCGAAGGTCAAGTGTTTTAGGGGCAAAGGGATATTATACTGATTACCCACTTGCTCTTTGGGATAGAACCATTGGCAGCACAATAGAAATAGGCATTGTGTTACCAATAACATACAAGATATTTAAGCACGCTAATTGCATTGGTTGCTTAAAAGGCGGAATGAAACATTGGTATGTGGTCTATTGCCTTTATCCCAATATTTTTGCAGAAGCAGCAGAAGTAGAAAAGGAGCTGAACTATAGCATAATCAAAGACCATTTTCTTGAAGAGTTGATACCACTTTATAAAGAAACACAGGCAAAAGGAATTTGTCCTAATGATAAAGAAAACGGGAGAACTTTTTGGAATAGGGTTAATAAAATCATGCCCGACCAACTATCTTTTTTGCCTTGTGATTGTGCCGTTTTATAGAGAAATTTAGAGTGAAGTATTGACACAGGAATTTCCGTGGGAGGGGTAAAAGTGTCTTTAAATGATAATTTAAAAGGCTTGATTACAGCCGTGGCCGATAATGATTTGCAAAAGGCAAAGGCTCATGTAAAAGTAATCATTGCGAATGAAACAGCAGACAAAAACAAGGGGTTTTGCAAAAGCATTAAAACAAAGCTTGAAACACCAGCTTCAAATTTAATTGAATTACCTTACAATTTACAAGGCACTTTGAAAATGGAAGATGTTTCTGTGTCATTTAACGAAAAAAGATACTATTTGGCCGAAAGAGAGCAATCCGTATTTCGGCAAATAGTATCAGCTAAAATGACGAATAGCCAACTCGCAGAATTGGGAATAAGATACCTGAATTCAACTTTGTTACATGGAGAAAGTGGAACAGGTAAAACAACGTTTGGGCGATATACGGCTTTTAAATTAGGCTTGCCATTTGCTTATGTAAATTTCGCACAATGTATAGATAGTCATTTAGGGGGCACAGCAAAAAATATAGAAAGGATATTTGAATACGTTTCAAAGCAAAAATGCGTACTTATGCTTGACGAAATAGATGCTATAGGCTCGAAGCGTGGCGGTAATAATGAATTAGGCGAAATGTCACGAATAGTAATAGGGCTCATGCAATCCTTAGACTTGATTGAAAATGATACAGTGGTTATTGGTGCGACAAACAGAGTAGACGCGATAGATGAAGCTTTGATGCGTAGATTTTCATTAAAACATGAAGTGAAAACGCTAGACCAAGAGGAAGTGTACTTACTAACAAAGAAATTCCTTGACGATGTGCAAATAGCATTTGATGAATTTAACGTCAGAGAGTACGCGCATGCACATGGAAAACAATCGGAAATAGTAGGCGATATAACAAAAGCCATAGTGCAAATGATAAGAACTGAAAAGGCTTATCGCATGTTTTAAAATATGTAACAGGTCGGGGTCTAAGCCCCAATTGTGTGGACAATGCGGAACAAAATTAGATTGGAGTTGAGGAAATGGAACGATTGACAGGAATTTGCGATGAAACATATCTTCCGATTCCAAATAAATTAAAAGAGAGTTGTGCTGTTAACGGCTGCGGAGAGTGGTGTGATTTAGAAGATGGAGACTGCACCGATTGCGAGGTTCAAGAATGCTTTACAAAACTTGCAGCTTATGAAGATATAGCGTTTACGCCAGAAGAACTTACCATCAAACTTGCCAAACTCGCCGAGTACGAACAAGCCGAAGCAGAGGGGTTGTTCGTTAGGTTGCCGTGCAAGGTCGGTGATACAGTGATGGCTACAGTGTTGAGACCATTCAATGGGCATACCGTTACAATATATGGTGAGGTTGTGGCAATTGCTTCAACTGAAAAAATGACAATCGCAAGAGTTAAATATAATTTTAATAAAATGATGGATTTTCCGATTAAGGATTTTGGTAAAACTGTATTTCTAACCAAAGAAGCTGCAGAACAGGCAACAAATGAGCGTGAAATATGCATAAACTAATCAGCATCGGGTTTGAATACATAGAGTTTTTGGATGTTTACCAACTAAGAGAAAGTTCAGATTACGGTGCGAATGTTGTTCAAATTGAAATCAAGGATAGTAGCATGAATATGTTTTTGACCGATTATACTTCTGATTGGTGCAGGAAAAATGCTCGAAAAGCCATTACGGCAATGGGTAAAGAGGGGAAGTGAGGGCAATTCCTAAATTTATAATTTATAAAATCTATAACAATGACCTTGTTCAATATGTAGGTCGCACAAAACAACCATTGAAAGCACGGTTGCGAGGTCATTTCTTTAAATTGACAATGCACAAACCCATAGATATAGCTATGGTTACAAAGATTGAATTTGCAGAGTGTAAGACCGAAGCAGATATGTTTTTATATGAGATTTATTACATAAATAAATTTAAGCCAGTTTTAAACAGAGATGATAAAGCTCCCGATAACTTAACAATAGAAATGCCAGAACTTACATTTGAGGGCTTTGACGTCACGCAGCCACTTTTTTTGAAATGGAAATGCAAATTGATTAAAAACCGATAAGGGAGCGTGCAACCGAATGGATAAAGTAACCCAAGCAATAAAGCAAGCAAACGAAGCTTTTGCTTTACATAGCCCAGATGAATATTTACAAGATGGAGAATCTTTTGCTACAGTTTTTAATGATTGTGTGTTGATTGTCAGAATGGATAAAGGTAAATTGAGATTTGAGTTTTTGATGGGAAAACCAATGATGATTGATTTTACTGTATTTGATGAAAATGAATAGTAAAATTGAAGGAGCGTGAAAACAATGCAAGATAAATTTATGTTTAGAGTATGGAATAAAACTACTAAAAAGATGTTAAGTTATTAAAATCTGAAAGCAATGTCTTACCTTGTAGGCGATTCTTGTGTAATTGATAGCGGAGTATTTTATCCGTTTGATGAAAATTATTTAGATTTTATGCAATGCACAGGGTTAAAAGATAAAAACGGTAAGTTGATTTATGAAGGGGATGTTGTTAAAGGTGTCTTTAGTAAGAGGCTAATCGGAATCGTTAAATTTGGAGAATACACTCACAACAACCATGATGGGCACGGTGGAGATTATGTTTCTATGTTGAGTGGCACAATGAAGAAATTAAAAACTTGACAAGAAATGATTTGATGTACTGGGTGAAAAATTCAGAGATTATTGGAAATGTTTTTGACAATGCAGAGTTGTTACAAGACAAAAACCACAAATAAAAAAGGGCTCTCGCCCCTGATAGTTTCTGTCAAAGACTATTATACGCAAGAATGCGTGAAATGTAAAGGGGTGCGGAGTTTGAATAAAGATACGAAAAAAGAATTGATTAAAGAGGCCTTAAAGGAATTTAGATTAGAGGAACAAAAAATTAGAAAAAATCGTATTTACCAAAATACGGAACTGCTTTTAAAACATTACAAAGAATTACAGCACCACGCTGATAAGGCAGTGTACACTTTGGGTCAGATGATTCGGGAAAATCAAGAAATAATTGTTGATCGCAATGGAATTGAAGATGCAAGAAGTTTTAATTACGAGGAAGTCTACATAGATTCGATACTAAAATCTAAAATCCGTACAGCTATCATGGTACAACACATTGACATGGCATTGGAAGAGCTGTTTCAAACCGCCCGCAACCAAGATAAATTGAACAAGTATAATACCTTGGTTGACCTATACTTTGGCGAAACCAATTACACCTACGAAGAAATCGCCGTGCGGAATAATTGTACTCAAATGACTGTTCGGAGATGGCGTGATGAAATGATAAACAACCTTAGTATTTTGCTTTTTGGGGCAGAAACCTTGGTTTTACTGGCTTAGTGCTATGTTAAAAAGATGTTATTTACAAGATAGTTTGCCCAAGTTATAATGCTAGTATCTAAATTTATACACAGCAAGCGATTGAAGTCTACCTGAAAAGGGTGGACTTTTTTGTTTGCTGGGGAGGGGTGAAGTTGTGAATACTGTTCAGCCGATTAGAAGTAAGATGCAAGTCATTGAGATGATCAATTATTTGAAAGAGAAGAATGACAGAGATTACATTCTATTCGTGTTTGGAATTTATTCAGGACTTCGGATTTCTGATATTTTACCTCTCAAAGTCAGTGACGTAAGAAACAAGTCTAGGCTGCACATACATGAAAAGAAAACAGGCAAGGAAAAAATTATATCGCTCAATGAAGAGTTGCGTAATGCCCTTGCCGAATATACGAAAGAGATGAAAGACTGGGAATTTTTATTTCCAAGCCGGCAACGCAAAAGTAAATTACGTAAGGACAAAGAAACAAAACCCATGACAAGGCAGCGAGCCATTCAGATTTTAAAGCAAGTTGCGTCTGAATTTAACATAGAAGACATTGGCACGCATTCCCTAAGAAAGACCTTTGGGTATCACCTGTACAACCAAACGAAGGATGTGGCGACCATTCAAGCTATATTTGGTCATTCAAGTGCTCTCATCACTCTACGGTATATTGGTGTTGACCAAGACAAGAAGGACAAATTAGTCAAAGGGTTGAGTTTTACATAATGAGAAAAGGGAAACTCGCAGTTGCGTTTTCAACTTATTATATGTAGGAACAGAATTAAACGAGTTTTACAGAATGGAGGTTATGTAAAACTCGTAAATGGTTTTGAGTAAGGGAGTACGAGGATAAATGCTAAAGAGTTGTAAGTATTGTGGCAAGATTCATGACAGCAAATTTGACTGTGGCATGAAGCCCAAGGGCAAGAAGCAGGGCAACGACAAAGATAAGTTTCGGTGGACACGGGCATGGCAGAAAAAAAGAAATGAGATAAAGAAAAGAGATTTGTATTTATGCCAAGTGTGCATCAGAAAGTTATATGATACTGATAACCAGTACACATATGATGATTTAGAAGTACATCATGCGGTGCCACTGGAAGAAGATTTTGAGAAAAGATTAGAAGACAGCAATCTGATTACTTTATGCGGCAGACATCATGAGATGGCAGAGAGTGGGAAGATACCATTTGGATCGATACAAATTATTATTATGGAGCAAGAGCGAGCAACACAGAACAATTAAGCTGACACATATCCCCCCGAGTGGTCTTGCCCAATTTTTTCAAACCCTAAAACACCACGTATCCACACAAACGCATAAAATATTCCCTAAACTAAAAATTAAGGAGGTGACACCGTGTCAAGGCCGGCAAAAAGTGTAAAGGTCATATCAAAGAACCTGACGGAAAACGAAAAACAGCAAAGAGAAGAAACCGAAAATTTATTAAAAGGGAATTCGAATAAAGTCAAGCCGTTCGACTATTTAACAACGGAGCAAGTTAAGATTTTCAAGTACATTTTAAACGAACTAAAGGCGAGCGGTATCATTGGAAACCTTGATGTTTATATATTGAATCGGTGTGCGATTGTAATCGACAGACTTAATACCCTTGATAGAATGATAAATGAGCGGCCAGCATTATTGTTTGATTTAGATTCTTTAAAGGCAAGAAAAGATTACATGACCGACTTTAACAAGTGTTGCCAAGAACTATGCTTGAGTCCACAAGCAAGGGCGAAAATCGGAACAATCAATTCGAACAAAAAGGAGCAAAATAAAGACCCTCTTGTAAAGGCTCTAAGGGGTGGTTAGGCTATGTTGATGGAAAAGGCAACTCGGTATGCAGAAGACGTTTTAAGTAGTAAAGAGCCAACAACCTTTGAAGTGAAGAAGCAATGTGCTTGGTTTCTTCGGGATTTAGCTAGACAAGAGGGCGAGGATTATCTTTATTATTTTGATTTGGCAGAACTGAAAATCATAGAAGGAGTACTGAAATTACTTTATTTTGCTACTGGAATAAATGTGATTGGCAAAAGTATTTATGAGGGTTTGGAGAATTTCCAAGCTTTTTTTATTGCCAATATCTTTGGGTGGCGTTTTAAAAACAATAAGAGCAAATACAGATTCAGAGACATTACGCTATTTATTCCAAGGAAGAACGCAAAAACATTTATTTGTGCATTGATACTCATAATCTTGATGTTAAAGGAAGATGATTATTCAGAATTTTACTCCATTTGTCTGGATCGGGATTTGGCGGCAGAAGTTAAAAAAGCGATAACGCAAATATTAGCTGCAAGTCCATATGTGGGAAAATATTTCAAGATTCCCAAATCATTAACTGGCAGGCTACAATGTACGTTGACGCATAGCTTTTACCAACCAAGAACGGCGAACGCAAATAGCAACAACAGTATCAGACCCTCTGCGTTTATTGCGGATGAGGTTGGAGCATTTAAAGACAATAAAAATTTGTCGGCCATGCAATCTGGACAGTTAAATGTGAAAAACCCTTTGCGTTTCAAACTAACAACGGCATATGCGGAAGATAAATCAATCATGCTCGATGAGCTTGATTATTTGAAGAAGCTGTATAAGGAATTGGAATTTGATGACAGAACATTTGCTTTGCTTTATTATGCCGATGAAGCCAATTTGTGGAACGATACAGGAATATACATGGCCAACCCTCTTCGGATTGAAGAGAACTATGACGAAATCCGAGCAAACAGAGAAAAGGCTCTGGCCAAACCAGTCGAGCGGGTTGAATTTCTCACGAAACATCTAAATCACTTCATGCCGAGTAATAGCGGCGAGGAGTTTATTCCCATTGAAAAAGTAAGGCTTTGCAAGAGTTTAGAGCCGTTTGATTGGTCGGGTAAAGAAGTTTATATCGGTCTCGATCTGGCTATGACGGATGACAACGTGTCTGTCTCCATGGTTTGTTATGCAAACGAGATGATACAATCTAAGTCATGGGCTTTTATTCCGCTAGGGAGAATCGAAGAAAAGAATAAGAAAGAGAGAACGGATTACAATCGCTTTATTGCAGAAGGCTCATGTTTTGCGTGTGGTGATGAAACGATAAGTTATAAATTTGTGGAAGATTTTATCATGGGTTTAGAGTCAGTGTTCGGCGTGAAGATTGTGCAAGTTGGTTACGATCGCTATAACTGCTTATCGACAGTGGGCAAGCTTGAAGATGCCGGATACACAACGGTTGAGGTAAAACAGCATAGTTCTGTTCTTCACCCGCCGACAAAACTATTGTATGAATATATACTAAATAAGAAGTTTGCTTATGAAAAAAATAGGTTGTATGAAAGTAATTTTCAAAATGCAAAATGTACGTATGACACGAACAAAAATAAATATGTCAATAAAAAAGCATCGAGCGGCAAGATTGATATGGTGGTCAGCACAATCATTGCGGTGTACTTGCTAGAACAAGAAATGTTATTAAATGACGATGGCTTTGCGGTTCAAGTGATTTAGAGTTAAACAGAAAGTGGTGAGCATTTAAAATGTCATTTTTTTTTAGGAAAGAGCAGAGAGCGGACGAGACGTCTGGCATAAGTCCACCTGTAAATGATATTCTATTGCAAGCACTCCTTGGTCGGGAAAATATCACGAAAGAGAGTGCTTTAAATATTCCGAGTGTAAGAAGCTGTATTAGTTTTGTGGCTG
>JAVBKL010000158.1:0-20700 GCA_031554055.1 Eubacteriales bacterium
CATAACTATGGATATTAAAAGGAAGAAACTGCTTGAACTATTCAAGCTTACAGCGGATGCTTTTAAAAGCGAAATGCCAGATTGCAAAAAACTGGACTACGATGCTTGCCTAAAGGCATATGCTTTATTTACTGTAGCACAAGCTGAAAATTGCTTAAAAGATAAACAACAAACCGAAAGTGCAAAACAACTTTTGTATCAAAACGCCTACCGCTTTGGATCAAAATTGCGAAAGAGCTTGTTTGTTTCCACATGGGGACAAACCAAAATGGTTTTTAGCTTGGCATACAGGTTGATTGGGATACACATTTCTTTTGAAAAGAATGGACAATTTGTTGTACGCCGCTGTTATTTCAGTCAATTTTATTCGACGGAAGTATGCGAGTTGATTTCTTCTCTTGACGAAGGCGTTGCGGATGGGCTTGCAGATGGAGCAAATTTTAGTTTTACACAAAGGATTACACAAGGATATGATTGTTGCACAGGCTGTTTTAAGAGGAGATGAAAAAGTGAAGAAAGCGATTGTAATTGGAAGTGGTGCTGGTGGTGCGGCTGCGGCAAAGAAGTTGCAGGAATCGGGAGATTTTGCGGTAACAATCCTTGAAGCCGGCGGAGAGTTTAAGTCTTTTTCGTTGAACATGACCATGCTTGAAAAACTAAGAAGGACAGGATTTTTCTTTGATGAACGAGAAATACAACTGTTGTTTCCCACCATGCAAGTTCGGAAAGTTCACAAAACGAAAGAAAACATGGTTATGGTAAACGGCATAGGGCTTGGCGGAACCACCACTATTTCTGCAGGAAACGCCTTGCGTGTGGATGGTAGTCTCAAAGAGCTCGGAATCAATCTGGACGATGAGTTTGATGACATATATAAAAATGTTCCGATCACATACGAGCATGAAGACAAATGGCGTGACTCCACGAAAAAACTGTTTGCGATTTGTAATGAAATGAACTTGAACCCAAGCCCGATTCCCAAACTTGGAGATTACAGCAAGTGCACGAATTGCGGAAATTGTGTTCTGGGTTGTAGGTTTTCCGCAAAATGGGATAGTCGGCAATTTGTAACCGATGCGGTTCGTGCGGGGGCAAAACTCATCACAGGCTGCAAGGTCTTGAAAATTGTTTCCAAAAAAGGAAAAGCAAAAGGCGTTTACGCACAAAAAGGGTTGCAGAAAGTTTTTTACGCAGCAGATGTGGTTGTGCTTGCGGCGGGTGGATTCTCGACCCCTGTTATCCTTCAAAATTCTGGCATCGAATGTGAAAATCATTTGTTCGTTGACCCTGTGCTCTGTGTGGCAGCGGAATACAAGGGAGCTTTTCAAAACAAGGAGCTTTCCATGCCGTTTGCTGTGCAAAAAGACAACTACATACTTTCGCCCTACTTCGACCATTTGAGTTTCTTCTTTAATAAAAAGTGGATGCATTCGGGCAAGGATATTTTATCCTTGATGGTGAAGCTTGCCGATACGCCAAAGGGTGGCGTTGATCACAATACAATACATAAGACACTTACAAAGGTAGACAAAGAAAGATTGTCTGGTGGCGTGGCACTTTGCACGGAAATTTTTGAAAGGTTTGGCATAAAGAAGAGCGAGTTGTTTCTGGGAACGCTAAACGCAGGGCACCCTGGCGGAATGTTGCCACTCACAACCCTTGAAGCGGAAACGTTTCATAACCCACGGCTACCAAAAAATCTTTATATTGCCGATGCCACTTTGTTTCCAAAGTCTTTGGGCAATCCGCCGATTCTTACCATTATGGCGATGGCACAGCGTGTTGCAAAAATTATTATCGAAGGTTAGATTGTTAAAACAGGGGGAAGCGTATGAACATTATATTTTATTTTTCTGGAACAGGAAACAGTTTGAAGGTGGCACGAGATCTTGCAAACGAGTTGGGAGATTGCGAAATCGTGTCTATGAACAAGAAATATAGCATAAAAGAAAATGAGTACGAAAGAATCGGTTTTGTTTTTCCTGTGTACTCATCGGGTATCGGACGGAACGTGGCAAAATTTATTAAGCAACTGGAAATTCAAAATGACCCATACATATTTGCTGTTGCCACTTGCCAAGCATGGGTTGGCGTTTCATTTTCGCAAATCAACTACTTTTTGAAAAAAAGATCACACAAGCTGCATTATGGACAGGGCCTAAGCATGGTCGGAAATTTTGTTTCTATGTATGACATGTCAAAAAATTCCGATGCGAAATTAGAAAAATCCAAAGAGAAGCTCGCCGTAATTGTAAATGATGTGAAAAACAAAAACAGCAATAAATTCAAAAAAGGCAATAAGCTCTTCAAGTTTGTAAATAAAATTGCGATCAAGGCATACCCCAATTGGGACAAAGGCTTTCGGGTTTCGTCTGACTGCGTTGCCTGCGAGAAATGCAAAAATATTTGCCCAGTGAAAAACATTAGCATGGAAAATGGAAAACCAACCTTCAACCACAAATGTGTGCAGTGCATGGCCTGTATCCAGTGGTGTCCACAAAAAGCCATCAACTTTAAAAATTCAACCCAAAAACGAGGTCGGTACCACCACCCAGAAATTAACTATCAAGATTTATCGAAGTAAATATTATTTGTGCTACCCTACGTTTTGTGTCAATCCAAACGTATACTATAGACGAACAATCATTACTATGGATAACTGAATGGAGGGCATTTATGAAACTTAAAAGACTGATCGGCATTTCTTCACTTGTAGCAACACTGGCTATCACTTCCACAACGGTTTTTGCCGCATCGTATCAAGGTGGCGGTCATTGCGGAGGCAACTCGGTTTCTTATTCAACCGATGATTTTACAAGTTGCAATACGACCACAAGACACGCCCATGGCAACAGAAACTATGAGGGCTATTTGGCAGAAGATGGCAGTTTCTATCACACTGCCTATAGAGCTTGCCGTTAAAAATCGAGTTTAATTATGTGAATGGGGCTAATTCCTTTTATGAGGTTTTAGCCCTTGTTTTTAAGGGGGTGCAAAATGAATGACATTGCCGAACGCATTGTTCTTGCCAAGCAAAACCAAAGCGATATGAACAAATTAATTATTGATTATCTTCCGTTTTTGAAACGGCTTGTTTTGGAAACAGCCAAGAGCAGTTTGGAATATGATGACAGGTTGAGCATAGCTATGCTTATGTTTATGATTTGTGTAAGACAATACGAAGTTCAAAAAGGCAATTTCATTTCGTTTGCTTCTGTGTGCATTAAAAACAGAATCATTGACGAAAGCCGCAAAGAGGTTCGTTTTCCAAAGAGCACAATTTTTCCAGTCTCTGAATTTAAAATAGAAGAAACCGCATCGCTTGAGCTGTATAGCAAGGAACTTGAGCGAAGCTTATTAATAGAAGAAATTGAAGATTTTTCATCGTACTTAAAATATTTTGATATAGATTTTTCTGAACTCGTAAAAATTTGTCCCAAACAAGATCGAGCCAGAAAACTTTGCAATGAGGTTGCAAGGGTCATCACACAAGATGCTGACATGAAGCAAATTTTTATAAAGAGCCACAGATTACCCCAAAAAGATTTGGCGAGCAAGCTTGGCATATCCGTTAAAACAATTGAGAAACACAGAAAATATATTGTAACCTTGGTGATTCTTTTGCTTGGCGATTTTCCGTTTATATGCTCTTTTCTGCCACAATATGGGGAGGTGAAAATATGAAAACTGGCATTATACTCGATATAGATTGCAAAGAGAAAAAAGCTCTCGTGTTGCAAACAGGCGGGCGTTACATTACAATTAAATCGAAGCCCCATTGGCAAAAAGGTGATATAATATCATTTAAGGAAAGAAAAACGTCCATGAAAGTGTTTTATGCTGCGGTGGTATGTTTTGCATTTTTCATTATTGGAGCCGGCTATATGAAGCAACAAGAGCCAAAGGTTGTGGCTCCTCACATGGGAATGCACCAAAACGGACATGGACATGGCGGACACTAATTTTTTTGCTTGGAACAACGTGGCAGTAAATTCGTTAAAGTAATAAAGGGGATTATTGTTTTGAGAGGTGGGTTTAAATGAAGCGTATTTGTTCAATCGCAATTTTAATTTTGGTTATGCTCTCACTCGTTTCTTGTGCTGCATCGACAACTAAAATTATTGATCTCAAGGCAGAAGCCGTATTGCGTGTTGACGTGTACGATATTCATGGGCCAGTCAACGCAAAGCAAAAGAGCGTAACCGAAAAAAAGGATATACAAACCATAATGGATACACTAAACTCCACAAAAATTACAGGTCAAGGTTCTTTTGACAACAAAACTGTGAGCGATGCGATTCAATTTGTGTTTTACAAAGAGAACGGCAGCAAAGTTACTATTTCATGTGATGGTGCAAGTATTGCTTGTACTGGCAATTATATCTATACGATTGACAGTGATAATAAAATTTTTAAATTATGGGATAAAATGGATTATAGCCAAAAAGACGTGTATGAATATGAACTTCCGCTGTATCCTAAAAATAAGATTCCCGATCTCACACTTCAGTATGTAACAAGTGGCGACATCTATAATCAGTCTGCACCAAATAGCAATTCGAATTGGCGAGTTGAAAATTCCGACGGAACAAGCATCTCAACCATCGCCTGTGGGTTTCACCCTTTAGACTCAGTCAAGAGTTACAATACAATACAGCGTGAAGCCGATATGTCAGAAATTACCCTGATATTTTCCATGCCACCAAGCTCCTATAGCATCAGGCGTTGGCAAGATAAATATATTCATGACACGGATTCCTATGAAGATAATTTTGAAACAGTTGAAGTGACTGATAACAAAATTGCTCTTTCAGACGATGGTAATGGTTATGTCTATGAAGTTCATGCAAATTGGGAACAGGGTGACGCACATTATTCCTTCTATATTTCAAATTAAAAAGTGAGTTGTATTCGGTATGAAACCTATCCATAGAATATTTTTTGCCATGCTAATTTTCAGTATGACGCTAACCTTATTTAGCCCCACGGTATTTGCAAATGCTGCCGAGCCACCAAGGCTCATCGTAATCGTTAGCTCCCCGCCTGATGACTTGACTTTGTCACTTAAATTTGATGATGGAAGCGAACAAAACGGCGCTAAGCTTCAAAAAGTGCAGAGGGCATGGGAAGCACAGTATAATTTCTTTAACAGTATGCTTAAACAAACGCAACCTTCTCTTGAAAATGTAACACTTGTAGCCACTTCTTGCGGAAAAACTTTTGAATATGTTTTGTCTAAATCTATGTTTGAAAAGCTCTTCAATAACATTTTGACGCTTGATTTTGAAAAGCAAACCATAAGCGACGGCCAAACGTTCATGCGTACCATGACTTTGGTGTCCATGAGGGTAGCCCTTACCTTGGTCATTGAAGGCCTGATTTTCTTTGCTTTTTGCTATCGTAACAAAAGAAGTTGGATTGCATTTTTCGTAATCAATCTGATTACGCAAGGTGGACTAAACATTGCATTGAACTCTTCGTTTTCTGATTCCTATTTAATAATTGCTTTGGTGTTTTATGAAATACTTATTTTTATTGTAGAAGCAATTGCCTTTGCAGTTGTTGTCAAGGAGCATCGAATCCGTAGGGCATTGCTATATGTGCTTGTTGCCAATTTTGCCAGTCTTTTACTCGGTGGATTTTTGATTTCGAATTTGCCTATTTAAAAAAACTGGTGTACTCATCATTCCGAGTACACCAGTTTTTTTATTACCATTATTTTTTAAGTTTAAAAATACCAACCATTTCGCTCAATGTTTCAGCTTGGCTCGTTAATTCCTCTGCAGCGGCAGCAGCTTCTTCGCTGGTTGCCGAGTTGCTCTGAACAACACGAGAAATTTGATCAAGACCAACTGTGATATGTGTGATTGCCTCTGCTTGTTCAACCGATGCACTGGCGATGCCCGAAATAATCGTGGACACTTCGTTTACATCACGAACAATTGCGTCAAGTGACTCTGCTGTGGATTTTGCTACATGTGTGCCGTTGTTTACTCTTTCGATTGAATCTTCGATTAAAAGCGTGGTTTCTTTGGCAGCGTTTTGGCTTCTTGCCGCAAGACTTCTTACCTCTTCTGCAACAACTGCAAATCCTTTTCCATGTTCGCCAGCTCTTGCCGCTTCAACCGCAGCGTTAAGAGCGAGCAAGTTTGTTTGGAATGCAATGTCTTCAATTGTTTTGATAATCTTGGAAATGCTTTGGCTCGAATCCTTGATTCCGTCCATCGCTTGCAACATTTTTTTCATTTCGTCGTTACCAGTAATTGCGTTCTTCTTCGAACTTTCAGAAAGATTATTTGCATTGTTTGCATCTTCCGAATTTTTACGAGTCTTTTGGTTGATGGTATCAATGGTAGCCGCAAGTTCTTGAACAGAGCTGGATTGTTCTGATGCACCTTGTGCGAGGCTCATGCTGCTATCTGAAATATTTTTAGCACCCATGGATACTTGCCCTGTTGCGGAATTGATGTTGCCGATAATGTCATTTAATTTATTAATAATTGTAATCATCGATTGTTTAATATTGCTAAAATCTCCGATGTATTCACGGTCAACTCTTTGGTCGAGGTTTGCGTTTGCAATATTATCCAACACAAACGAAATATCTTTGATGTAGGTAGCTGTGCTCTCAACCGTTGAGTTCAGTGCATCTTTCATCACGCCAAACTGACCCTTGTATGCATTTGTAATTCTTACATTTAAGTTTGCCTTGGACACTTCTGATAACGCAAGAGAAACATCTTTGATTGGTGCGTCAACCGCTTGAAGCAAATTGTTAAAGTTTGTTACAATTTTATTCCAGTCACCCTCATACTTTGATGCATCCGCTTGTACACTAAGATTTCCTACAGACGCTTCTGAAACTAAAACGTTAATCTCCGTTGCGATTGATTGAAGATTGGCTCTAAGTCTATCCAACGTTATGTTAAGCACTTCTTTTTTACCCGGTAACCTTTTAAGAGCAAAATTAAAGTTTCCTTTTTCAATTTGTTCCAAGGC
Organism: Eubacteriales bacterium; assembly: GCA_031554055.1. GTDB lineage: Bacteria > Bacillota > Clostridia > Lachnospirales > JAVBKL01 > JAVBKL01. Next base: position 7,000 of record JAVBKL010000158.1, read on the forward strand.
ACCTAAAAACATCAGTACTTCGCCAATGATTCCACCAATCGCACCATTTACGAGTGATGCAACATTTCTGTATGCCCCTTGATATTTTTCTTCTACTATTTTCGCTTCAATGTCGCCCTTGTCGATTTCACCAGAAACATAACTTAATTCATCTACAAGTTGGGAAACCGCAGACACAACCTTGCCAAAATCTTGGCTAAGCTCTCCGATTTCGTCTTTTGTATTTTGAACCACATTCACGTTGAGATTGCCTTTTGCAATTTCACTCGCACTGGCTTGAAGCCTTCTGATCGGTCTTACTACATTGTTTGCAACAAACATGGCAACAATGATTGATAAAAGTATAATCACAATTGTCATCGCCAATAAAATGCTAACGACGTTATTTGTATCATCAGTAAGCTCTGTTGATTTTGCATTCGTATACGCAAGAACATCCTTATTCCGGTCAATAAGCGAGTTTAAAATTACATCTGCCGGTTCTTTTATCCCCGCAAGAAGACCATACGCCTTTTCGGTATCGCCCGAAATTGCCGCTGTATAAATTTCATCTATTTGTAATTTATATGCATCCAAGCTTTTTTTAATATTTTCTATTGCAGTAATGCTCTCATTTGTGTCTGCCTCATTAATGGATGTGTCTGCTTTCACAACATCTATGTAATCGTTTAAGTTTTTCATCGCTGCTTTATAAGCATCATCTGCCGCATGTTTATCAGCTGGCAATTTTGTAGCACGAGAAGGTTCTGCATCCACTACAAACACAATCGAAAGCCTACGAAGTGTCGAAACATTATAAAGTGCTTCTGCCGCATGTTCAAGTGTTACAACGGGAGACGCAAGTACCATACTATACGCATCATCTGTCGATTTAATCATGTAACTTCCAAAAAGCCCCAGAAATGTTGAAAAAACAATAACTACCACAAAACCTAACAGCAACTTCATCCTAATTTTTGCATTTTTAAACCACTGCATACGATCTCCTCCTAGATACCCTTATGTATTTTTGTATAAAAAAATGCCGTTCTATGTAAGCCCAGCATTTTGTCATCGAAGTTTATGATAGCATTAAGTGAATAATCTGTCAATGCCTTAATCGCAATTAGTGTTTCCATTTGCAAAAGCGCTTTTTTAAAAATAAATGCCCGACAAAATAAATCCTCGGTTTAACATAATCACACCGAGTATCACCACCAAAACAGCACTTACTTTCATTAGGTTTGCAGTAAACTTCTTGCCGAGATATGAGCTTGTTGCTCCAAAGACAAACATGAGCGGCACAGTCCCTACGCTAAACAAAAACATCGAAACCGCACCAGCAACAATACTTCCTGTACCAAGTGCATAGAGTTGCATCGCCTGTAAGGGGCCGCAAGGCATAAATCCGTTTAACAAACCCACATACAGCGGGCCGCTTTTGCTAATTCTATTCGCTGCTTTGTCACTTATTATTTTTGGCATTCTAGGGTTTAACTTTCTAAGCCAAGAAAAAGTGCCAAACATATTCAGACCCATGATTACCATGAACAGACCAGAAACAACAGCCACAACCCCTTTTGCAGATCCTGAAAAACTGATTGCCGAACCAATTGCACCAACGATTCCGCCAACAACCGTGTACGAAATTACCCGACCAAGGTTATACAATGTGCTTGCTTTAAATTTGGAGAAGAAATTTTTATCGTCATGGGCATAAGAAATGGTTTGTGATAAATTAATGCCGCCACACATCGCAATGCAATGGATCGACGTGAGCATTCCTATTACAAATAACATACCATACCCAATGTTGTTATCAATATCGGGGATAAAATTAAATCCGATGGTTTTATCAATCAGCAAATATCCTACAATCAGAACAATGCAAACCGTAACAATATCACCATAAACATTTTTTCCGCTTTGGTTTAAGTTCTGTGTAAATACCTCTGCTTCGTATCCGATTTTTGCAACTTCGTTTGTGATGTCCTGTATGCCAATCAAGTTTTTATCATAAGCAACTCGTGCGTTCGCATTTTTATAACTGACTTGAACAGACGCAACACCCTCCAAAGAGGACAGCTTTTTTTGTATTCTGTTTTCGCAATTAACGCAAGTCATGCCATCAATTTTTAAAGTCAAGTCTTCTATGGTTTTACTCAATGATTCCAACCCCTATCCGCCAAACTTATATCCCACCCCATGCACCGTTAAAATGTATTGTGGGCTTGACGTTTCTGTTTCTATTTTTCTTCTTAAATTTTTTATATGCGAATCAATTGTGCGTTCATACCCCTCGTACTCGTCGCCAAGTGCGACCACAATTAATTCTTCCCGCGTGAACGCTTTCTTGGGATACTTTGCTAGTGCGCACAAAAGTTTAAATTCATTTGGCGTGAGGCTTACTTCCACCGATGATTTCTTCACAACATGCGTATCAAAGTCTATGACCAAATCATCGTTTTTCCATGACATGATATTAAAAAGCGGTGCGGCTCCGTCTGTTCGACGAAGCATGGCACCCACTCTTGCTATCAACTGTTTTGTACTAAACGGTTTTGTTACATAGTCGTCTGCCCCAATGCCCAATCCAAGCAAAATGCTTTCTTCATCAACCTTAGCGGTGAGCATGATGATTGGCACGCGGGACTGTTTTCGAATCGTTTTACAAACTTCTTCACCCGACATATCAGGTAGCATCAAATCAAGTATCATCAAATCAGGCTTTACGGTTTCAAAAGTTTGAAGTGCCACTTTTCCGTTGTATGCAACAAAAACGGTGTACCCCGCATTTTCCAAATATGCCTGAATCGCTTCCACTATTTTCTTTTCGTCGTCAACCACCAAAATTTTCTTCGATGCTTCTTTCATTCCTATCAACTCCGATACTACTTTACTGAATGTTAAAAGGTTTTAAAAATTTATCAACTTCAATACTCTTACCGCTTGCATCTTTCATTTTCACTTTTGCAAAAACCCAACCCTCAACCTTTGATGGGTCAACTCCCGCTTCAATAAAAACCTGTGGGTCAACCACAAATACGATGTCTTTATCATTAACCGTCATATCTTTTGCCCATTCAAATTTGTTTCCGCCACCAAGGTCTACCCCATAATGATCCAAATCTTCGTGGTATCCAATTTTATCTCTCTTGAGTTTTACAATTTGGTTAAACGAGGCAAGGGGCGTGATTTCTCCGCTGTATGTGAGCACGTCTTCGCCAAACTTTGTACCGACAATGATACTATCATTATCAATCATATTCTCTGGAAGTTTTGTCACATCAAGCCCAGCCGCAACAAACGGCTCTGCACTGAACTCGAGCAACACATCATGTTTGGGGCTTCTGCTATAGTCCTCGCTCCAAACAAATTTTGCACTATCATCTGGTGCGGTGAGAGCCCACCCACCGTTTTCTACATCGGCAGCCACATGATCTGACACCGCATTGATTAATTTTTCAAAAGATGTGGTTGCTGTTTGACCCACAATATCTGTACCTTGGCAAGCACCAAGTGAAACCGCCAAAACCATTGTCATTGCTGATGCTAAAATTTTCTTTTTCATACGTTCCTCCGTAAGTTTTATTTATAGGGTTTAAATCCTTTTAGTCTTAATGCATTTGAGAGAACAGAAACCGAGCTAAGTGACATGGCTGCCGCCGCAATAATCGGATTGAGCGTTGGCCCACCAAACAAGTGCAACAACCCAGCCGCAACCGGTATGCCAAGCACGTTGTACCCAAATGCCCAAAACAAATTCTGCTTAATGTTTCTGATGGTGCTTTTACTTAACTGAATCGCTGTTGGTACGTCCATTAAATCGCTTCGCATGAGAACGATGTCTGCAGATTCCATGGCAACGTCTGTGCCAGAACCAATTGCGATTCCAATATCTGCTTGTGCCAGTGCTGGTGCGTCATTGATTCCGTCGCCCACCATCGAAACTTATTTGCCTTCTGCTTGCAGTTTTTTACCTTCGTTTGATTTATCCTGCGGCAAAACTTCGGCAAGAACTCGAGTGATGCCCACTTGCTTTGCAATTGCTTCTGCTGTTCTTTTGTTGTCGCCGGTAATCATCGCCACTTCAATGCCCATGGATTGAAGTTTCTTAATCGCCCTTGCACTGCTTTCTTTTACGACGTCTGCCACAGCAATGATGCCAGACAGTTCATTGTCGCAAGCGATATACATGGGGGTTTTTCCTTCGGACGCAAGTTTGTCCGAATCGACTTCAAGCGAGCCTAGTGGAATATTTTTTTCTACCATGAGTTTTCTGTTGCCGAGCAGCATTTGAATGCCCTCGATTTTTACTTCGATGCCATGACCTGGGATTGCCGAGAAGCGGTCAACTTTTAAAAATTCTAACCCCTCTTTTTCTGCCCCTTTTACAATGGATTCGCCAAGTGGGTGCTCCGAGCCTTTTTCTGCCGATGCCGCAAGCTGCAAAAGCCTTTGCTTGGTCATTTTTCCTTGCACCAGAATGTCTGTGATTTCTGGCTTGCCTTCTGTGATGGTGCCTGTTTTATCAAAAACGATGGTGTTGATTTTATGTGTACTTTCTAATGCTTCTCCACCTTTAATAAGGATGCCGTACTCCGCACCTTTTCCTGTACCAACCATAATGGCAGTCGGTGTGGCAAGCCCAAGTGCACAAGGGCAAGCAATTACTAAAATCGCTATAAATATCGTCAGCGAAAACACCACGGACTCGCCGCTAATTAGCCAAGCAAGCGCCGCAACCACTGCAATCACAAACACAATCGGAACAAAATACCCCGACACAACATCCGCCATTTGAGCGATGGGTGCTTTTGAACCTTGGGCATCTTCTACAAGTTTTATGATTTGAGCGAGAGCCGTGTCACTGCCAACTTTGGTTGCTTTAAATTGAATCGAGCCGTTTTTATTGATGCTTGCCGCATACACTTTGTCGCCCAATTTTTTCTCAACTGGCATACTCTCGCCTGTAAGCATTGACTCGTCAATGGAGGTGAACCCTTCTACAACGGTTCCGTCCACAGGAATTTTCTCGCCTGGCTTCACTAAAATAATGTCGCCGACTTCCACTTCTTCGATTGGCATTTCTATTTCTTTTCCGTTTTGAATCACGATGGCCGTCTTTGGAGCAAGACCCATCATTTTTTTAATCGCTTCGGAGGTTTTCCCCTTTGTTACAGATTCCAAATATTTGCCCAAGAGGATTAACGTGATAATCACGCCAGCAGTTTCAAAATACAGCGAATTGACCCCTTTAAAGTTTCCTGTTGTGATACTGAATGTGGAATACAAACTATAAAGCACTGCCGCCGATGTTCCCATCGCAATCAAAGAATCCATGTTAGGGCTTCGCATGGCAATTGCTTTGAAGCCAACCACATAAAATCTGTTTCCTGCGATTAATATGGGAATCACGAGCATGATCTCGAAAAATGCGTAATTAAGCGGATATTGCATGGGGTTTAAAATGCTTGGTGTCGGCCAACCCAACCACGGAATCATGGGTGCCATCGCAATATACAAAAGCGGAACACCAAACAACGCCGAGACAATAAACTTAATAAGGAGGGTTTTAATCTCTTTTTCTTTTCGTATTTTATCTTCGTCAACAGAAACCTTGGCTTCAATGTCCATCGGCTTGTAACCAGCCTTAGTAATCACTTGCTTTATTTCGGAAATTCTAACAACTTCTGGATTATACTTAATGGTAGCTTTTTCTGTAGCAAAGTTAACAGAAGCGGACACAACGCCGTTCATTTTGCCAACCGCTTTTTCCACTCGGCTTGAACAAGCAGCACAAGTCATGCCCTGAACAGGAATCGTAATCTCTTTTTCTTTCACTTCTTGGATGGCTTCGTATCCAGCTTTTGTGATGGCGTCTTTTATGTTGTCCACGGATACTTTTTGCTCATCAAATTCAATCAATAGCTTTTCAGTCGAAATATTGACTGATGATGAAACAACGCCCTCCAATTTTTTCGTCACACGCTCAACAGCTTTTGCACAAGCCGCACAAGTCATTCCGCCAATCTTAATGGTTTCTTTTTGCATAATACTGTCCTCCAAATCTATATTAAATCCCTCGGTAACGTCAAAACAAATTTTGTACCTCGTCCCAGTTCTGATTCAGCAGAAATTTTTCCGCCATGTGCCAGTACAAGCCCATGAACAATGGCAAGCCCAATGCCAGAACCGCCGACTTCTCGGTTTCGTGATTTATCCACCCGATAAAACCGCTCAAAGATATACGGCAAATCTTCTTTGGGAATGCCGATTCCTGCATCCTCAATGGTTATAAAAATTTCGCTTTCACTTCCAGACGTTGTTAAGGTTACAACGCCACCTACATTTGAATATTTTAGTGCATTTGAAGTCAAGTTGACAAGTATTTGAGCCAGCTTGTCCTTGTCTGCACTGATACTGCCTTTTAATTGATCTGCAAATACAAGAGCGATGCCTTTGCTTTTAAAATCGGGTTCAAAATTTTGAAAAATTTGGGTGATGAGCTCCGATAAAACAAAATCACTTTTTGACACTTTCATTCTTTCACTTTCGATGTTGGTGAGCTCTTGCATATCTTCTACAAGCCTCGTCATTCGTATAATCTCGGCTTGGCAACTCTCAAGTCTTTCTTTGTCTGGTTTCCATATGCCGTCAATCATTGCGTCAAGGTTGCATCTTAACGCAGAAAGAGGTGTGCGAAGTTCGTGTGCCACGTCGGATGTCAATCGCTTTCTTAATTTTTCAAGATGCTCCAAGGAGTCCGATAAATTGTTTACGGTTTGCACCAAAGATTTTATTTCTTTTATGCTTGATGTCGCCGTCACCTTGATGCCAAAATTCCCTTTTGCAATTTCGCTTGCCATTTTATCTACCTTAGAAATAGGCACTGACAAAATTCTTGACATAAACGCTCCTGCAACAAACGAGAAAAATATCGAACCGACTGCCACCCAAACCAAAATGTTATTAAGCGTCTTTACAAAATACAAATCGTTGTCCGTAAAATAATAGGGTCCGTAATAACCCACAGACACCGAGCCGATATTTTTTCCACCTTGTTTTAATTCGTATTTGTTTTCAACGTAGTTCCCTTTAAAATTAGGTTTTAAGCTGTACATATTTTTTGCCATGTTTTCAATCATGTCTTGACACTGTCCGTTGTTGTGCAGTGTTGCGTCCCAGATATTTCTGTTTTGCGAATCCACGATTTTAACAATCAGGCCGTCAGACAGAGCATTCATGCCAAGGTTTTCAATCACAGACAAATGCCACTTTTCTGTGTTCACGTCATACTGCTCTTGCACCCTGTCAATCAGTTCAGCGGTTGCGTGTGTCTGTTGGTTCATTACATATTGCTTGAACAATTTTTCAAGCATTACATTCGACAAGATACTGATGATGACTACCGCAATTAAAATGACGAATGTATATGAAATAGTAAGTCTTGCCCTTAGTGTATTTATCAGAATCATCTCCTGTTCGTGCTAGTAAAAGAGTGCCGACCAGTATCCAAATACATCAAACACAAGCGATAACCCAACCATTATTAAAAATCCGCCCGAAATACGATTGACGAGTTTCAAATGTTTTTTAATAAATTTTAGAAGCGGCGTTAGTTTTTCAAATATAACCGCACTGATTAAAAATGGAATGGCAAGGCCTGCCGAAAAAACGAGGAGCAACAATACCCCTTGGGTTAAAGAAGCTTTGTTTGCGGCAAGCAACAATGCCGAGCCTAAAAATGTGGAAAGGCATGGTGTCCACCCAAACGAAAATGTTGCACCAAACACTACCGATGAAAAAAATTTGAGTTTTGATACATCGGAGTTTAGTCTTTTTTCATAATTGAGAAATGGAATTTTTACAAGTCCACAGAAATTCAGCCCAAAGACAATCATAACCACGCCACTTAGTTGCTGCAAAAGCATTTTGTTTTCACGCAAAACGCTTCCCAGTGCCGTTGCACTTGCCCCGAGCGAAACAAAAATCAGGGTAAAGCCCAAAATAAAACCGAGCACATTGATTAAAAGCCGCCGCTTGTCAACAAGCTCTGTGTTTCCAGCCAGATACATAAAATAAATCGGAAGCATCGGCACAATACACGGCGAAATAAATGCAAGGATTCCTTCAAGAAAAATCAGTAAGTACATTTATTGCACCTCGCTCGCTTGCGTTATCATGTCTTGAACTGCTTTTTTAGTGGTTTGACCCATTACATAGTCAGACAAATCTCCGTTTTTGTCAATAACAAAAGTCCTTGGTATGCTTTCGACTCCAAACATATACGAGAGATCGCCGTTTGTATCGTAGTACACGTCCATTTCATATTCGTTTTTGGTTAAGTATTTGAGAGCATCTTCTTTTGTTTCCCTTTGCCCATCCGTTAAATTGATGGATAACAAAACAGCGTTGCCGCTTGCCAAGAGTTCTTTGTGTAACTCGTTAAATTCGGACATCTCCGCTTTGCACGGCGGACACCAGCTTGCCCAAAAGTTTAGCACCACTACTTTTCCGGAAAAATCTGATAACATGGTTTTGTTTCCGTCATAATCGAGTAACTCAAAATCGGGCACAGGGATTTTCGCTTCTTCTGCTGGTGGTTGGCTTGGTGGTTGGCTTGGTGGTTCTTGTTCAACTACTGCTTCCGCTTGAGGGGTGTAGTTTTTACCCAATTTGTTGTAGGCAAACGCTGTTCCACCAATGATTATTACAAAGGCAACCACCCATAGAATTAAATTATTTTTCATGCTTGAACCCTCAATCGCAACAGCCCATCGTACAGGCACTTGCGTCCGTTTCGGTGTTCGCATCCGCACCAAATGCGGCTAGTTGTTCAACCGTTGGGGCACTTGATAAATCGTCTGTAATCGTAATCTTGCTGTTAATCATGCCCATCCAACAACTGTATGGGATGGTTCCCGATTTTGTTGGCGTAAATTCAATCACATTGTCGCCTTCTTTAAATTTATGTTCGATGCCGTATTCTGGAATGACCATGGTTTTGTTGCAGCCATTTATGCTGCCTTTGTCGGCTTTGATTGTCCATTTCACTGGCACACCAGTTTGAACGGTGATCGGTTCGTATCCCCGACTCAGTTCAGTTGTAACTTCTTGCACATCGCCATTTATTTGTGCGACAGCGTTCACGCTTGAGCTTGCTTGTTGCCGTCCACCACCAAAGCTAAAAAATCCAAAGTGGCTGCCCACCAAGTAAAGTACCAGAGCTGCTAAGACTAACGTTAAAATAAGATTTTTGGGAATTGTTTTGTTTTTCATTTTTTTCTACCCTTTCGAAGTATCATGTTTTTGTTTGCTATGAAATGTATTCTACAGTAACTGTATGGAGATTTTATGGAGTTATGCGAAAAAAAACAGCCCCACCGAAGTGAGGCAATCGTATTTTTATGGACGATTTACAATTCCTGTAAACAAAATTTGGTTTCCGCCGTCGTTTGTGTATCCGTATAATAAAAATATAAACGGCTTGTTGCAGTTCATTTCAAAAGGCTCCGTTGGAACTGGCATGGGAGCACCCGGTGCCTCCATGATATTCACCGCCAATGCAGTCGTACCTTCTTCATCGACAACAATCATCGCTTTTTGAATCGCACTAGGTAACCAAACTGGCTTCTGTTCTTCAATGAGCCCACCTGTTAACGGAGCGGCGGCTTTATCAAACAACGGAACACCCAACGTCTCAAGTGCGTACTTGAGTGCCTTTACATCACTTTCAACAGAGAACCTTGGCAACAAAAGTTTTCCTGTTGCTTTAATTGCATCTCTTCTGATTTCTTCATAATATTCGCTTGTCATGGAACCAAGCAACTCCGTTGCGTTGCCGTCCTTTGGAAGAATGATATACAGCCCTCCGCCTGTTTTAAAATCCAGCGGCATGGCTTGCACTTTGTCGTCTTCATAATAGGTTAAGTTGTCACCTATTCGTTCCATATAAAAAGCTAAGGTATCACCGATTGGTGCATGAAAAATATCTTCCACCGTTTTTGCGGAATCAAATTCACTTTTCCACTTGTCTGCAAAATAAACGGCGCTTGCGATTGCCACCGCAGTTTCTGGATCAAACTCATTCACCAAGTCCGTAATCATTCCTTGGGTGTGTAGCCCCGCCCATTTGTTTACAGCGTCAACTGCCCGTTGTTTATCAAAATTCACATTCATTGAGCTACCATCGTAGTATCTCGCAAAATCCTCCGCAAAATTCTTTTTAAGTGTCACGTCATTGTCAACAAACACAGCGTTTGCGATTTTAAGTGGGTCGTGATAGGGAAGCTTGTTTCTTTCTACGTATTTTTTGTCCGCCTGCTTGGTTATGTCATAGAGCATTCGGTATGCCGTTTGATGGATGTCCTCTTCGCCAATTCCCGATACGCCGAGTGAATCTAGTAGCTTTTCCTTGCTATCGGGTTGCGTTGCACCAACCAGTGATGTGAGTGACAGCCACACGACAAAAGGCGAGAAAACAAAGTTATTGTTTCCATTTTGCTGGGCAAGAACCGAGCTAAGTTTAAAAGCAAAGTCGTTTGCCCCCGCTGCCGCTTTTACTGAAACGTCACTACGTTCGCCATACGGAATTTCTTCCAGAACTTTTGTATTCGCCACACAACCCATAACCAACGAACTTGCGAGCAAACAGGCAAGCGCAACCGAAATTACTTTTTTTCTCAAACCAATCACCGTCCTTTACCTTATAGACGTGTTTTTGATTGTTTGGTTCCCATTTATTGAATAATAAAATCCGTTATAAATATTCCCCGAACCGCTTTCGTTTGCAACTTTTCATTGATTAAGTCTTTCATCTCATTTTCATATTCGCTAGTAAATCCTTCACTTATCACCTTTTCGTATGTGCTTTGTTCAAGTAATTTTTTTGCCATCCTGATAATTTCCGGTCCGTTTTTAATTAAAAGTTGTCTCTCTTCCCCATTGAAATCTTCTTCCACATCGACCCTAATGGCAAAGTTCATTTTGCTTACGTGTTCCACTTTGTCTTCCCCTACCAATAGGTCTGAGACGAAGTTGAAATTTTCAAGCGTTAATTCTTTTGGAGCGTTTGATTGTTGCTCTTTGTCTGCAAATATCCCAGTCACCGAAATTTCATCGTCCATGCCATAATACTTGCGAACGCTATTTAAAATTGACAACCCCACCTTTTCGGCAAAGTCGTCCGAGATGATTAATTCTAAATCCTGCGGATTACTTAAATACGCAACTTCCAAACTAACCAACGGCACGTTTACATTTTTGAGCATATAGAGCGAGTCGTCTGGTCGTGCTCCATTGTCCTTTGTTTGCAAAGCCGTTGTTAAATTGGTTTGAATCAGTTCGGCAAGTTTCTTTGCTTCCGCATTCTGTGGCGAATAATAGCTTTCTGTTCCGCTGGCTTCCACTAGCGAACTCGCATAGTTATAATGCAAGTTGACACAAACGCCGCCAAATTCGTTGGCAAACGCCGCCCTATCTGCAAGTTCTACATTCTCATCTTGATCTCTTGTTAAATAAACTTTGATGCCCGAATCCGGTATAACTGTTGCAATAGCTTGGATGGTGCTCGCTAGCCTATAAGCCAAGTATTTTTCTTCATAGATACGGGTAAAATCTTTCCCCGGGTCATCATAGGTAACCGTAGAACCACTGTCAGTGCCCCCATGCGAAGGGTCGATGACAAGGATATGTTCATACACGTCCTTTGGATTTTTTGCTGTAAAATAAATATTGTTTGCATCTTCTGTTGCTTCAAATGCTATGATTTTATTGCTGTTTGCGACTATCTCTGTATTGTCTGGCGTACCTGTCACAGAAATGGTATTAAGCAACTTGCCGTTCATATCATACACCTCTGACGAATACGCATCGCCCACAGTGAAGTTGTACTCCTTATCCCAATATTTATCCACTTGTACAATGTCATCAACACTGTTTACCTTCGACGTTTTTGGAATCGTAATTTGGTTTTTCTCTCTGTCAATTGTAATGGTTAATTCCTGTGCCACAGGCGTTGGATTTTCTACTTGGCTTTCTGTTTGTGCATTTGTTTGCTCTTGCTCATTTTGGGCTTGGGCTTTTCGGTTTGAAAACAGCGATGTAGCGATCACAGCAAGGACAATGGCAAGAGAAACCAGTATCACTCGGTTCATTTTTTTATTTTTAAAATTAGAAATCATGGTGATCCTCCTTTTTGTTTCCTCATAGTTTTTACCAGCGTTTAAACTGGCAACAGCAAAATTTCTTCTTGGGGTTTTCGAAATCACTTTTAACAACGCAATTCCATAGTCCTTATATTGTGGAACTGCAAGCATTTTTAAGACTTCTGTGTCACAAGCCTCTTCGCAGCTCTCTTCAATTTTTTTAAACACGTACCACACCAAAGGGTTAAACCAATATAGTGCCCGAAGAATATTTAAAACGCTAAACACCATGAGGTCTTTTCTTTTATAATGAATCAGCTCATGCCTAAAAATAAAAATCAGCTCGTCATCCGTCAAACTCTCACTCATGTCCCTCGGTAAAATCAGTTTGGGAGCCAACCACGAAAAAAGCGATGGCGATGTGATTTTTTGGTGCGTCAGAAGCGGTATGTTTTTTTCGATTCCCATTTCCCTTTTGACTTTTAAAAATAATTCTGACGTTCTGCTATCCCACAGCATTTTTTCTTTGGATAGTTTTCGGACAAACACCATTCTTGAGAATGTTTGCGTAAAAAAATAAACAGCAATACCCACAAGCCATATGAAAGTCAAAACCCAGAGCGGAGTGATTGGTGCTTTTGCTTCCACTTGAACTGTTTCTGCAAGCGGAACACTCACCGCTTCTGCTATTGGTTTCACCTCGTATTTATTTTGCAACTGTACTTCTTGCACAACGCTTCTTTCCATGTTTTTAAATGAAACACCTATCGACGTTTCAAAGTTAATGGGCAACGCAAGCCTAATTAAAATAATAACCCACACGTAGTATCTGAACTTGGCTGTTGTATATTTACGAAACACTTGGTTGACCAGCAAAATGATAAACGCCATTATGCTAGCCATGATTGATGCCTTTGCCATCAGAACAAGCAACGCTTCCACTCAAATCCCCCTTCCTACTTCCGAAACGCTTTAACGCCTCTCCAAAATTTTAATCAGTTCAGAAACTTCATCCTCGGTAACCTTGTTGTTTTTTACAAAGTTTAACATCATGTGGCTAAGCGAACCTTGGTACACCTTGCTCAAGAAATTTTCAGTTTCCCTTGAAACGTACTCGTTCTCCGAAATCAAAAAATGATACACATATGCCTTGCCTTCGATGGTGTAGCCGATTACGCCTTTGTCAAGCAATCGCCTGATTAGCGTTTGCACTGTTTTCGGTTTCCACTTCTGTGTATTTTCTAAATCCTCAATGATGACCGAAGATTTAACCGGCGACTTGTCCCATATGATTTTCATGACTTCCCATTCTGCATTGGATACTTGTGGTAGTTCTGACATAGAAAATTCCTCCTTGAGATAGAATTGGATTACAGTTGTAAGTATAACTTTAGATTACACTTGTAAGGAATTTTTGTCAAGCAAAATTTGAAAAATAAAAAGGAGCTAACGATCAGCTCCTTAAAAAATTATGATTATAGTTTGATTACACGAGGTGCTGCCATCATCGTACAAAAGCTTGCCTCTGCCTCCTCAATATAGAAGCATTCAAACATCGGGTTATCCACTGTTT
>JAVBKL010000092.1:0-5097 GCA_031554055.1 Eubacteriales bacterium
CTGCTTGCGGCGAAATTTCAAATTCGTCACCTATTTCATTGAGCGATAAATCTTGAAAATGGTACCTGTCAAAAAAAATTTTCTGCTTATCCGTAAGTAATTCTCCATAAAAATCATAAAGCAAAGACAACTCTAATACTCGTTCTAAAGCCACGGAACATCACCTACTATGTTTAAGAGCTGTGTGTAAAGTATTTTTACTTTAACCACTGATATAGTTTAATAGTTATTTTATAAATTGTCAAGCAAATTTTTGATTTTCTATAAAAAGCTTGAGGATATATACAAAACATATTATAATGAAACTACACAAATTTTGCTTCATAATAAAAGATAGGAGTGACGGTATGGGATATATGGAAAACTACAAGGAATGGCTTAATGGTGATTTTGATGAACAAACAAAACAAGAGCTCCTCTCCATTGCTGGAAACGAAAAAGAAATAGAAGACAGATTTTTCAAGAACCTTGAGTTTGGCACAGGAGGTCTCCGTGGTGTAATCGGCGCTGGCACAAACCGCATGAATGTATATACTGTTAGAAAAGCCACCCAAGGTCTGGCTAATTATATTTTACGTGAGGGCGATAAAACAATGGGCGTTGCAATCGCTTATGATTCAAGAAGAATGTCACCAGAGTTTTCTGAAGAGGCCGCGTTGGTTTTAAATGGTAATGGCATTAAAACGTATTTGTTTGATGAATTAAAACCTACGCCTGAATTAAGCTTTGCTGTTCGTGAACTTGGCTGTGTGGCTGGAATCGTTTTAACTGCAAGTCACAACCCTCCTGAATATAATGGATATAAAGTTTATTGGTCGGATGGCGGTCAAGTACCTTTTCCTCGTGATGAAGAAATCATAACAGAAGTGAATATAATCGAAAAGTTTTCGGAAATAAAAGTGGCAAACAAAGCGGAAGCAACAGCAAGTGGGTTGTTTAATATAATTGGACAAGAGATTGACGACAAATTTATTGACGCAGTTAAAAAACAAGTGATAAACCCCAATATCATAGAGCGTGTTAGCAACGAGTTAACAATTGTTTACACTCCTCTTCACGGAACAGGCAATAAGCCAGTAAGAAGAGCATTAAAAGAAATTGGATTTAACAATGTCCACGTTGTGCCAGAACAAGAGCTTCCTGATAGCAATTTTTCAACAGTGGGCTATCCTAACCCAGAAGACCCAAAAGCATTTGCACTTGCTATGCGTCTTGCGGACGAGATCAATGCTGATTTAGTAATCGGTACCGACCCTGATGCTGACCGCGTTGGCGTTGTCGTTAAAAACTCCAGTGGTGATTTTGTGATTTTAACTGGCAATATGACAGGTGTACTCATTTGTGATTACATTCTATCACAACGGAAGGCTTCTGGGAATTTGCCAAGCAATGCCGCAATCATTTCAACCATTGTGTCAACAGATATGACAAAAGAAATTGCAAAAGCGTATGATGCTACATATTTTGAAGTTTTGACTGGCTTCAAATATATTGGTGAGAAAATAAAAGAGTTCGAAGTAAACAATAGCCATGAATTTTTATTTGGATTTGAAGAAAGCTATGGCTGCTTAGCGGGCACGCATGCACGTGACAAAGATGCGGTTGTCGCTTCTGTTTTAATCTGCGAGATGGCGGCATATTACAAAACACGCAACATGACATTATTCGACGGCCTTCAAGAACTGTACCAGAAATATGGTTATTTCAAAGAAAGTATTGAGTCAATCACATTAAAAGGTGTTGATGGGCTTGCTAATATCAAAAAAATTATGGAGAGCCTACGAGTTCACCCCCCTGCTAAAATCAATGGCAAAAATCTCGTAGAAATTCGTGATTATAAAAACAGCGTGATTAAAAATCTTGTTTCCTCAACAGACGAAAAAATATACTTACCTGTGTCTGACGTACTTTATTTTGTATTGGAAGATGGCACGTGGTTCTGTGTTCGTCCTTCTGGAACCGAGCCAAAAATCAAAGTCTATTTTGGTGTAAAGGCTCAATCTTTAGCAGACGCAGAAAAACTTTTGCCACACGTTATTAAAGATGTTATGAACGCCATTAATTCAATCTAACAGAATACAGAAAAGCGGCTTGTCAACTCATTTGACAAACCGCTTTTTATTTTTAATTCTTTGTGCTGATAGAATAACTGCCTTTTACAATGAACCATGCATCTTCTGTGATAGCAGCACCTCTGCCATCACTACGAGGAACAATGATTAAGTGATTTGCCTTTATCTCTGCACCATTGAATATTTCTGCACCATCGGTTGTATCAACAACCCCATCAGTGCCATTGCAAAATCCAACTGCTTTTCCACTTCTTAAAATTATTTCTGCACCCTCACCGCCAAGCAAAATCTGTCCCTTTGTTGCATTAACAGGAACAAACGCAGCTTGGGTACCTATTTTGTCTCCATACAAAAACTTAATTTGAGCCATTACATCCGTTACAATTTCATCTGTAGCTGTACCCGAAATGGAGCCAACCGTCGGAGTCTGCGTAATAACAGGCTGCGAACCCCCACCAATCATACTTAAAAGTTGGTTAATTCTATCATCTACATAGCTCTTAGAAACCAAAGGATCCGATGTGCTCCCCGGCTGAATGGATGCAGCCATCCCTTGGGCTAAGATTCCACTTGCAAGTACAAGTGATAAAACCGCAGCTAACATATACTTTTTTTTCATAATACCCTCCCATTAATAGTAATCGTCTGACAATTCAACTTGTATCATATTGTCACTATAGAAGTCGTCGTAAAACTTATAGCTTTCTGGCGCACTTTCTAAAATTAAGCAAGGCAAACTAACGCTTACCGAAGTTCCAGCACTTAGCTTGTCTAGTTTAATGTCTCCACCAAGCAATGTAACCAATTCTTTTACAACATAAAGACCAATTCCTGTTCCGTTTTTATTGTATTTATTTCGCTCGAAAAACCTAGGCTGAAACACCTTACTTAGATTTTCCTGTGAGATGCCAATTCCATTATCCTGAACTGTTAAAATTACAAATTTTCCTGACTCACTGAGCAAGACCTTTATGTGCCCAGCCTCTTCCGTAAATTTTACAGCGTTAGAAAGCAAATTTAACAAAATCCTATCCAAAATATCTTTGTCGATTGCCATAATTTTTTTAGAAAAATCATATTCAAACGACAAATTTATTTTCTTTCTCTCCGTTAATGGTCGAATAGAATTTGTAATATCCTTTACCAAAGCAACAATATCTTGATTCAATAAATTTGGTGCAATAAGACCCCTACAAAGCTTTTGATAGTCCTCCGCATCTGTTAAAAGTTTTAAAATTCTAAGCCAATTTTTCTTTAGTGCTTCGAGCGGTTCCTGAAACTCAGGGTAACTTCCTGCCCCACGTTCAAGCGACCTTATATTGTTATACATAATCGAAAGCGGAGTTTTTATATCATGCAAAATCTGTTCTGATGACAACTCCTGTATATTTCCGTCTCTAACATTTTGTTCAAAACTAGAATTGGCTATCCAAAAATCATAATCAATATCAATGTTCAAACTTGCTTTTATGTCATAAACCTTATTTGCTACTGCCATGATTCACCTCAAAATTTATTAAATCTCTTACAACCTGACCCGCTATAATGAGTCCTGCCACGGAAGGCACAAATGAAATGCTACCAGGGGTTTGACGCTTGCTTGTAGTTTCTAAACAAAGCGGCGTTATTGGTTCTTCTCTAGAGTAACACACCTTCAAAGAAGGAATTTCTCGCTTTTTAAGTTCTTTTCTCATCACCTTTGCAAGTGGGCAAACACTCGTCTGGTATATATCAGCAAGTTCCAAACGCTCAGGATGCATTTTATTTCCTGTCCCCATGCTACTTATGATTGGTATTTTGTTTTTATTGCAAATTTCAATGATTGCTATTTTAGCCGTAATGTTATCAATTGCGTCCACAACGTAATCTGCTTTTTCTTCGAGAAACTGAAAAGCATTTTCTTTCGTCACAAATTCACAAATATCATAAATCTCGGCGTCTTCATTAATTTCAAGCATTCTTTTTTTCATAACTTCAACTTTTTTTTGACCAATGCTATGTTTTGTGGCATGGATTTGTCTGTTCACATTTGTTAGGGCAACGCTGTCGTTGTCGATTAATACAAAGCTACCGACTCCGCTTCTTACAAGAGCTTCTGCGACAAAAGACCCCACTCCGCCGACTCCAAAAATAACAACTCGGCTTCTTCTTAATTTATTTAAGTTTTCAGTGCCAATAATCATTTCTGTTCTAGAAAAAATATGTAAGTCGTTTTGCATTTTTGCCTCCAGTTTATTTCCTACTCACTAAAAAATACATTTTACGACATTAATTCTACCATTCGTGAGGATAATTGGCAATAGTTTATATTTAATTAATTTTATGATAATGGTTTGTAATTAACCGTCTTATATGCTATAATTGTACATATTTATTAAAGGGGGATTTTACTTTGGAAAAGAAAATTATAAGCACAACTAACGCACCATCTGCTATAGGACCATATTCGCAAGGAACAATTTTCGGGAATTTAGTTTTCTTATCTGGACAAATTGCACTTGATAAAGACACAGGTGCTCTTGTCGAAGGTGGCGTCGAAGAACAAACACATATGGTATTTAGAAATATAAAAGCATTACTTGATTCTCAAGGACTTGATTTTTCAAATGTAATCAAAGCGACGGTTTTCTTGAAAGATATGAATGACTTTGCGAAAGTAAATGAAATTTATGCGACATACTTTACAGACAACTACCCTTCTCGTTCTGCGGTACAAGTTGCTGCATTGCCAAAGGCTGCTTTGGTTGAAATAGAAGTAATTGCACATTTTAACGCTTAATATTTTTATAAATGCCTCGTATCTTTGGGATATTTCTTTTCAGCCGAATGATGCGAGGCGTATTATTGTGATGATACTCATAACGAAAGGGCTGTTATTTAGTGGAAAGTAAATGGTGGAAGAAGTCAGTTGTATATCAAATTTACCCAAGAAGTTTTAAGGATAGCAACGGAGATGGCATTGGTGATTTAAGGGGCATAATCGAAAAATTAGATTACCTACAGTTATTAGGAATTGATGTGATTT
>JAVBKL010000036.1:0-22371 GCA_031554055.1 Eubacteriales bacterium
CTTTTTAACAACAACAACCAAGTGTGATTTGTAATAATTGTCTGTGAAGCCGATGGATTGTTTTCTTTCTTCTGTCGGTGACATACCCGCAATGATTGCGTCAATCTTGCCCGATGTTAAGCTTGGAATTAAACCTTCCCACTCGGTTTTAACAATAACAAGTTCTTTGCCAAGGCCTTCTGCAATCTTCTTTGCAATTTCTACGTCAGAGCCGCCCGCATAACTTCCTGTACCAATCTTCACCGCTCCGTTTGCGGCGTCTGTCTGTGTCCAGTTAAATGGTGCGTACATACATTCCATGCCAACTTTAAACTCATTTTTGCTTCCGCCGCTTGCGCAAGCAGACGTAAATGCTAGTGTTGCAACACATAAAAGTGATAGTAAAAATCTTTTCATTATAAGCAACTCCCTTATATTTTTTCTAAACGTATATGAATATAATATATATTTACACTTTTTTCAACAGAAATTTGAATTTTCTTCGAGTATATCTTGCATTTTCTCTTTTTTGCTCCATTTTTTTTGCAAAAAGGCAACACAAATAAAAAAAGACTCGGCATTTTTTACGATGACGAGTCTTCAAAGACCATTATTTGTTTTCGCTTTTTTTATGAATTTTGAGTGCTTCCAAGTTAAATTCTTTTAACAAACTGATTTTTGGCCGCCATTGTGGTTTGTAGTTTGCACGTACCTCTTCATAAAGTGCCGCAACTTTTTCAGCAAACTCCTTCGCCGAAAAACCTAGGATGCTGTCATACCCTCTTAATGCTACTGCTCTTGATTCTTCTCGATCATTTAACACTTGCCTAAGAATTTCTGGAAGTTCGTCGTCTTTTTCAAACGAGTACCCTGTTTCCCCATGAATGATAATTCCCTCGACACTACCCGCTATTTTTGCAACCACTGGTTTTTTGGATGCCATTGCTTCGATGTATGTTAAGCCTTGTGTCTCAGACGTTGAGGCAGTTACAAACACATCCCCCAGCTGATAGTATTTTCCGATTGCGTCCCAAGGCTTTGAACCTGCAAACACAACCGAGTTTTCTATGCAAAGATTGACTGTGAGTTCTTTCAGATCGTTTAGACTAGGCCCACCGCCAACAATTAAAAGCTTGGTATTTGGCATTTCGGCTAAAAGTTTTGGCATGGCGTTTACAATAACGTCAATGCTTTTTTCCTTAGCCACTCGTCCAACAAATAAAACAATCGGGTCTGTTTCGTTTAGTCCAAGTTCCGCTTTAGTTGCTATGATTTCAGCTTTTGTATATTTTTCCTCCGAAAACGGCGAGAAGTCAAGCCCTGTTGGGATCACGTGAACTGGCCTTGATACACCGTATTCCAAAAGTTTCTCTTCGGTTTTTTTTGCCGGAGCGATCACAGCTTTGGCACGATTACAAAAAATTCTTGAAAAACGCTGTGCCGCCTTCGGTGTAATTAAATGTCCGTTTGCAACATAATGCGTGTAGTCCTCATACATGGTGTGATACGTGTGAATATTGGGAATATTATAAAGCCCCGCAACAATGTCACCAAAAATTCCAATAGGAAATTCTGTTTGGGTATGAATAATGTCAAGCTTTAAACTTTTCATACGAAGCAACAACTTTGGCGGATACATAAATGCAAACCGATGGGACGGCAAGAATATAAACGGCATACTCGGCATTCTAAAAACCCTTGGCACAGAGTGGCGTGTGTTTGGATCAGAAGTCGTAAAAATAAAAACTGTGTGCCCAAGTTTATTTAGCTCATGTTCAAGCATTCTTACCGAAGTCACAACGCCGTTGATTTGTGGGTAATATGTGTCTGTAAAAATTCCGATTTTCATAAAAACAAACTCCTTTAGTCGTTTGAATCATTGAGTGTTTCATTACTCATAAAATTTATTTTATCCTCTATATAGCTTAATACTTTATGCTGAACAATATTACTTTTAACAAGTTGTTCTGCTGTCTTTGAAAACTCATAGAACTCTTTAAGCTTATTTACGTTATAAGCGCCGTAAATGTCTGCTAACATAATATATGCCATACTCCTGTCACAATGATACTCAATGGCTGTTAAAAGTACACGCTCGGCATCAAATAAATTTTCTGAAGCAATCAATGCCGCCGCCCATTCAAGCAAGCTGTGCATAAACTCCTCATAATTTTCTTCGTATTGAATTATTGTTTCAAATTTTGCAACGCCGTATGTATTTTTCAACTCGGTATTGCTAATTTTATTTTTCAAGTAAATCATTGGAAGCTCTAGTTTTTTTTGGACTTCCATTTGTCTTTGCAAAACCCTCACGGTTTCGGATTCATAATCCTGCGTGTAATCACGAAACGGCAACAATTCTTTGTCAACTGTAAAAAACAATCCCTCATCAAGTTCCACTTTTGTGATTGTCATTGCCAACCGTTCGTTTTTTACATACTCATCAATTGTTTTGTTTAAAGATTTTTTAGTATCTGGTCTGGCTCTTAAAAACAAATAGAAAAAAGCGAATGCAACAAAAATCGCAATGAACATTATGGGAGAAGTCACGCTATCAGCTCCTTTCGATTTCTGTTAAATTAAAGTAAATCCTTGATTTATAACTCATTATATATTAAAATGGCTGAATGTAAAGACATAACAATTGGAATTGGACTGTTCTATCAGAGCTACAGGAGGTTATATGCATAATAATTGGAAAGAGAAAGTAATTTTATTTTTAACAGGACAAAGCATTTCGTTGTTCGGTTCGTCACTTGTGCAGTTTGCAATCATTTGGTACATTACGCTTGAGACAAAGTCTGGAATCATGCTCACAGTTGCCACTCTTTGTTCGAGTATTCCGCAAATTATTGTTTCGCTTTTTGCCGGAGTCTGGGCAGACAGATACAACCGAAAAATGTTAATCATGGTATCCGACGGTATCATTGCCATCTCGACTTTGGTGATCGCCATTATCTTTATCATGGGTTACAAAGATTTTTATTTACTCATGCTTATTTCTGCAATTCGCTCGACTTGCGGCGGCATTCAACAACCCGCAATCGGAGCCGTTCTTCCACAAATTGTTCCAGAAGACCAGCTCATGCGAGTGAACGGCATCAACCAGACTTTGCAGTCCATCATTTTTTTGGCTTCGCCTGCGGTTGCTGGCGTACTTTACACCTTTGCTGATCTAAGTTATATTTTCTTTATTGACGTGGCCACAGCAGTAATCGGAGTCGGAATTCTCGCAACAATCCGTATTCCTCTTCACGCAAAAGCGGAACAAAAGCAAACCACGAGCCATCTGGAGGACTTCAAAGAAGGTCTTTCCTACATCAAAAACAATAAGTTTATCAAGTATCTGATGATTTTTTATGCGGTGCTCATGTTTTTGCTTGTGCCGTTCATTTTCCTAACGCCTCTGTTTGTCGCAAGAAAATTCGGCGACGAAGTTTGGAGACTAACCGCAAACGAGATTGGCTTTTTTGTAGGCTCAACGCTCGGTGGACTTGTCGTTTCTATTTGGGGTGGATTTAAAAACAGAGCCTACACACTTTTAATATCTTCCATTGGTTTTGGATTACTTGGCGGCATCATTGCCTTTGCACCAAACTTTTATTTGTATTTATTTATTATGACTCTGACAGGGCTTTTAATGCCATTCTTTAATACGTCAAGCACCGTTATGTTGCAAGAACGAGTGGACGGCAACATGCTTGGCAGAGTTTTTAGTTTTATGAGCATCGTCATGTCGAGTTCCATGCCAATCGGAATGTTGGTTTTTGGACCACTCGCTGATATGATTAAAATTGATTATATCTTAATTGGTTCCGGTGTGATTGTCACTGGTTTGGGTTTATGGATTGCAGCAAGCAAAATTTTAACTTCATTTGATCCCGTAGTTGCATCAACAAGCGAAGCGGAAATCGAAAGTTAAAAAGTATCCACCGAAGCCGCCCAAAGATACAGCGAGGCAACCGTGCCATAGGGTGAGTATCTCTCTTTGTACACTTTAAACTCCGAAAGCGGAAGTTCCGTTAAACCGTATAAGTTCATAATACCTCGCCTGATGGCAAGGTCTTTATAACTTACGATGTCTGGACGTTTGAGCGAAAAAACAAGCAACATCTCAACTGTCCACTCACCGATTCCATTTAGGGTGATTAGTTTTTTTATTATTTCTGAATCAGAAAGCAAATGCAATTTAGAAAAATCAATTTCACCAATAGCCGCCTCCGCAATGCCTCGTATGTATTCCGTTTTTCTAACGGACATACCGCATTTTTGCAAGGCGGTTTTGTCTGCCTTCAAAATATTTTCTGGTGTAACTTCTGTAAGTAAAGTATGAACCCTTTGGCAAACAGTCGATGCCGCCTTGGTAGAAATCTGTTGTCCTATGACGCTCTGAACGAGTGCCGTAAAAGGTTCTGGCGATACCGCTCGCTTGATCACACCCACTCGATCTATATATTTTCCTAAAATCTCGTCTTTTTCTTTTAAGTAGTTCATCTCAATTTCACTATATTCTAAATACAATGCAAGCACCTCCACAGAAATTTTAACATAAAAACCAACGAATTACAAATTCGATTTGTCTAAATATTGACTAATCACAAGGCTCATGTTATGATAAATTTGTAGATGTATAAAAAATGCTAGCGGAGGAATGAAATGGAACGAGTAAAATCAATTCTTGGAAAATGGGATTTTATTTTTTTACTGGGTGAGTCTGGTGGGGGAAAAGGTACATTGGTTAAGAACATTAACAAGTATTGGTTGCCTGACCTTCCTGCAAATAGCATGGGCGATATTTTTAGAGAAAAAGCAAAAACCGACCCAGAAATTAAAAAGCTTACCGATGAAGGTATTTTAATCGGCGATGATGTAGTTTTTAGACTTTTTAGCGATTTTTCAAAATCTGCTCCAGGTTTAATCGACGGCTTTCCTCGTAACAGACAGCAAGCACTTGATGCGATTAAATTTATTAAAGAAATGCGTTGGCGTGTACTTGTGATTGACCTACACTGTGACGTAGAAGTGATTATCGAACGCCTTCTTTATCGTGGTCGCGAGGATGATAAACTTGCCATCATGTACAAACGAAACATGGCACATAAAATGCTTCACCCCGCAGTTATGGAATAAATTAAAAATCGACCAGACCTATTTGACATCATAAAGATTGACGGCAATCTTTCGGCAGATATAGTTTTTACAAATTTCTTGCTCGACGTCTTAAGGCTTGTAGATATGCTCTACCTTTATGACTTTACCAAACAATTGCCAGCAGCACTCAATGTTAGCAGTGATGAAACAACCATTAGCCCTGCATTCAACCGCTTTATTTGCAGTATGCTTGGGAAAATCCAAGAGAGCATTGACGAAGAATAAAATTATACATAAAATTCAAAAAGAGAGTGACACGATTGCGTGCTACTCTCTTTTTGGTTATCTTGATAAAAACTTTTCATACTCCAAGCCAATATGCCGTACATCAATCGCTTGATACCCATTTTTTGTTAGGTCGTATGCAAGTACCGTTGACGATTGCCCGACTGCAAGTAAAAACAAAGTATCTTTTTTTGCAACTTCAAGTGCTTGACCAAGAATTTGATTGTACTTATCAAAATCATCTGTTTCTGGTGCAAGTATTCGAATCGCTTCCCCCGAAACATTACCGAACAAGTCATTGCCAACTCCAAGATTTGTATCCACACCCTCAATAATAATTACACTTCTTTTATCCCAAATTTGCTTGAGCAGGTTTAGTCTAATCTCTGGTGCGTCTGTATTCTTATCTTTATAAATTTCATAAAACCTTGTGATGTACGAGTTGCTATACACACGATTCCGGTCAAACAATTTTTGGTGTTCGTTGCGAATTTCATACGTCAAATAATTACGGATTTCATTTGACGCATACCCTGTGTACTTTGCTAAGCTGCCATAAAAATCTGGTATGCCAATCAGTAAATTCGGAACATCTGATTTTATAATCTCGAGCAGACGTTTGCCAAGTTCTGGGTCACACATTTGTGAATCGCTTATACTAACATTTGCGATAAGTGCAAGTTCACTATCATGAAAACAACTAAGCGATTTGCCCTCTTCCACAATTCTACGAATGGTTTCTTCTTGCTGCTCGATTTTCGGATAAAAATAATCTTGCGGAATATTTACTTTGAGTTCATAAGCTAAATTATCAAAACTTGCGGCAGCTTCTGTTTTCAATTTAATATAGCCACTCTCAACCTTTTGGTATGAATCGTCTTGGGCTTTCAATCGCTCTATTAATACAGTGCCGCCCTGCTTCACCCTATTTGCGAGACTCGAACTCTTCTGTTCTAGGGAATCTATTTTTGACTTTAAAAACTCTATGGTTAAATCGTTTTCCAAACTGTCCCCTCCCCTTTTGATAAATTTATTCTTTTGAATAACTGTTAATTGCATCATGAACTTTTAATGTGTGATACGCCTTAAACACAACCATGGACAACACGATTGCACCGCCAAACATGGCGATGGAACTTGGTCGCTCCCCTGTTGCCAAAAATACCCAAACAGGGTTTAGAAGCGGCTCAAGCATTGGCAGTGTAATTAAATCGAGAGCAGTTGCGTGTTTTGAGGCAAGCGGATATAAAATAAACGGTATGCCCAGTTGAAAGATTCCCAAAATAAGAAGCGGTGCCACGTCAGATACGGTTGGGAACGACGACGCAAAAAACGGTATACCAACTGCGAATGCCATAAAGTTTCCAAGTAAAATCGTTTCAATCTTTGAGTCATACACATTTGGGTCTGGGTTGTTATGTAGACGCATACAAACCGCCTGAATGGCAAATGTAACGCCACATAAAACAGCCAAAATATTTCCAAGCAAAGGCATCGAACCGCCGCCACCAGAAACCGAATCGCTAAAGAACACAATCATACCAATTACAATGCCAATGATTGCCACATAATCATACCACTTGAGTTTTTCTCTTAAAATAAAATATCCGAGAAAAGCAACGTAAATCGGTGAACCATACTGCAAGAGAATGGCGTTTGCCGCCGTGGTAAGTTTTGTTGCCGCAACAAATAACGTGACGGTCAGTGCAAAACAAATTGCGCCAACAATCTGTGGTTTAGAAAATACAAATCTGGGTCGAAACTTCAAAAATGCAAGTAAAACTAAACCCGCAATTAAGCTTCTAAAAGATGAAATAACAATGGGCGATAGGTCAATCATTTTTACAAAAACGCCGCCTATACTCCATAAAAATCCAACAATTACTAACTGAATAACCGAAACAGAACGTGGGCTCATACATCCACTCCTTTATATTTTCATCTCAAATTACAAAAACGAAGCAACAATTTGACTCAAGTAAACTGGGTCATTCACAGGCTGAACACAATCTCCGCCTGATAGCTCATTGTTATATTTATATGGCACAGCTACCCTAACTCCTTTTCCAGCTAACATCCACTCATATTCCAAATCTACATGACCAACATCGATAGCTTGATGCCCATAAATGGTTAAGTCGTGTGCAAGTACCGTTGACGACGGCCCTATTGCAAGCAGAAACAAGGTATCTTTTTCGGCAAACTCAAGTGCTGCACCAAGAATTTCATCGTACCTACTAAAAGAATGCTTTGCTGGTGCAAGTATCCGTTTTATCTGCCCCACATTATCAAATAAGTCGTTTAAAACCCCAAGTCTTGTCTCTGCCCCTTCAATAATTACCACATTTCGCTTATCCCAAATCCGCCTCAAACTATTTAGCCGTTTGCGAGGAGCGTCCGTGTATCGATCTTTGTACATGACATAAAATCTAGTCAGGTAAGTGTCACAATAAACTCGGTTGGGGTCGAGCACTTTATAATGAAAATCTCTAACCTCATAACTCATGTACTGACGAATTTCATAAGAAGAATATGCTGTATATTCTGCCAAACTTCCATAGTTATTTGCAATTCCGATTAAAAGTTTGGGGTGATCAGACCGCAACACATCAAGCAATCTGTTGCTAAGATTTACATCGTACGCTTGAAAGCCGTGGCGTGCATTGTTAGCTATTATAGCAAACTCGCCATCGCCAAAACGACTAAGTGACATGCCTTCTTCTATAATTTTTCTAATGGTTTCTTCTATTGGTTCAATTTTCGGATAACTGTAACCGCTAATTATGTCATAGTTAAATTCAAACGCTAGATTGTCTAATCCATTTGACAACGCAGTTGTCAATTTTCTTTCGTAATACTTAATGAGTCCATGCATAGCACCTTGATCATCAGAAAGCTCTTTTAAAATACTTTCGTATTCCGTTATCTGTTGCTCAAGATTATTATTTTGCTTCTCTAGTAAAATAACTTTTGACTTTAAAAACTCTAAATCATTTTCGTTTACCACAACGTTCCCCCCAATTTTTTAACTGATGTTTGTCTTCAAAACAGATTACAAAAAAGAAGCGATAATTTGACTCACGTATACTGGGTCGTCAATTTGTTGAACTTTGTCCCCACCTGAAACCTCGTTGTTATACTTATGTGGCACGCTAACCTTAGAACCTCTACCAGCCAGCATCCATTCATATTCCAAGTCTATGTGCCCCACATCAATTGCTTGATGACCCTTAATTGTTAAATCATGTGCAAGCACAGTTGCCGAGGGACCCAGTGCGAGCAGAAACAATGTATCCTTTTTTGCAAACTCTAGTGCTGCTTGAAAAACTTCATCATACCTGCTAAAAGAATTTTTTGCTGGTGCAAGGATTCTTTTTATGCTCCCCGCATTATCAAATAAATCATTTTGCACGCCAAGTCTCGTCTGGGCTCCTTCAATAATTATAACATTTCGTTGATCCCAGATTCGTCGCAAATTAGCTAACCTTTTACGAGGAGCATCCGTGTGACTATCTTTATATATTGCGTAA
Organism: Eubacteriales bacterium; assembly: GCA_031554055.1. Classification (GTDB taxonomy): domain Bacteria; phylum Bacillota; class Clostridia; order Lachnospirales; family JAVBKL01; genus JAVBKL01. The sequence goes on from JAVBKL010000036.1 coordinate 8,886, forward strand.
AATCTAGTCAAATAAGCATTGCTATAAACCCGATTAGGGTCGAGCAATTTATTATGAAACGCTCTAACACTGTAAGTCATATATTCACGAATCGCCTGTGCAGAAACAGCTGTATAATTAGCCAGACTTCCATAGTTATTTGCAATGCCAACTAAGAGTTTAGGCACATCAGACTTTAAGACCTCTTGTAATTTTCTGCTAAGTTCAATATCAAATTCTTGAAAACTGCTACGTGCTTTATTTGCCATAATCGAAAACTCTCCATCACCAAATCGGCAAAGTGACATTCCTTCTTCAACAATTTTTCTTATGGTTTCTTCTTCAGGCTCAATTTTTGGATAAAAATACCCGACTGGCACATTAGAATTAAATTCAAACGCTAGATTATCAAGTGTGCTCGCAACATCTAACGACAATTTACTATTGTAATACTCTATTACTTTGTGCATATTTTCTTGGCCGTTTATAAGGTCTAATAAAATATTTCTGTATTCCGTTATCTCATGCTCTTGTCTAATGCTTCGCTCTTCCAGCGAAATAATCTTTGATTTTAGAAATTCTAATGCATTTTCATTTTCCACATCATTTCCCCCATACTTATCAGGTTTTCGCAATCAAACTATAAAAACGATGCAACAATTTGGCTCAAATAAGTCGGATCATTTATCGGCTCCACTATATCTCCGCCTGAAAACTCGTTATTAAACTTATGAGGCACACTTACTCTGATCCCTTTACCAGCAAGCATCCATTCATATTCTATGTCTATATGCCCTACATCGACAGCTTGGTGCCCAAGAACGGTTAGGTCATAGGCAAGTATCGTTGATGACGGCCCTATTGCTAGCAGAAACAACGTATCTTTTTCGGCAAACTCCTGTGCTGCCTTAAAAACTTCACTGTATCTACTAAAAGAATTTGTGGCTGGTGCAAGTATTCGTCTTATTTGCCCCGCATTGTCAAACAAATTATTTAAAACGCCAAGCCTTGTCTCTGCGCCTTCCACTATTATAACATTTCGTTTATCCCAAATTCGTTTCAGGTTGTTTAACCTTTTACGAGGGGCATCTGTAAATCTGTCTTTATACATTAAGTAAAATCTAGTTAGATAAGCATTGCTATAAACACGATAAGGATTAAGTAACTTCGCATGAAAATCTCTAACCTCGCAAGTCATATAATCTCGAATTCCATGTGCAGCAACCGCCGAATAACAAGTCAGGTTCCCATAGTTATTGGCTATTCCTATTGAGAGTTTAGCGTTATCAGACTTTAAGACTTCAAGTAATTTTCGGCTAAGCTCCGTGTCATATTTTTGAAAATCCGTGTGTGCGTTATTTGCAATAATCGAAAACTCACCATCACCAAATCTGCTTAATGACACGCCCTCTTCGATAATTTTTCTTACGGTCTCTTCTTCCGATTCAATTTTTGGATAAACGTATCCGTCTGGGACGTCATAGTTAAATTCAAACGCTAGATTGTCAAAGCTGTTAGCTAGCGTCTGAATCAACTTATTATAGTAATAGTCTATCACTTTAAACATATTATCTTGGTCGTTTATAAGGTCTTTTAGAATATTTCTATATTCCGCTATCTCACGTTCTAGTTTAATATTTTGCTCCTCAAGGGAAGAATTCTTTGATTTTAAAAACTCCAAGGCGTTTTCGTTTTGTTTCATCCGATTTTCGATATTAATGTTTTGCTCTGCAAGAAAAAGTATCTTTGACTTTAACAACTCTAAAACATTTTCGCTTTCCACTTGGTTTCCCTCCAATATTTTAACTGTCTACCTCTTTTTAATTGCTCTAATACTACTGCAAAAATTAAAACACGAAAATAATTTTTAGTCAATCAATACTTAATACTAATTCACGTTAGAACGTCAGAATAAATTTTTCACAGCGTTAGTGCTCCGCACACGTTTCAAGTGCGGAATGAAAATTTTATTCTATACTTTAAATGTGAATTAGTATACGTTTGTGTTTTCAAGTTTTTTACAAATTGGAGTTTCCAAATATTATTTGCAAATGCAAGAAATGGGTGCTATAATCTTCACAATAATTTATGGGGAGATGAGCATTTTGTTTCAGAAACCACAAACAGCCGATGATGTACGGAGCTTGGTCAAAGACCTTGGAATAGAATTTTTAAGATTGCAATTTGTAGATATTTTTGGTGTGATGAAGAACGTGGCAATCACTGTAGGCGAGCTTGAAAAGGCACTTTCAAACTCAATGATGTTTGACGGCTCGTCAATTGAGGGCTTTGTTAGAATAGAAGAATCTGATATGTATTTACGCCCTGATCTCTCAACCTTCACGGTTTTCCCTTGGTTTAAGGAGCATAAAATCGCACGAATGATTTGTGATATTTATAGACCTGACGGTACCCCTTTTGAAGGTGACCCACGTTATATCTTGCGTAAAGCAGTTAATCACGCAAAAGAAATGGGCTTTGATTTTTTTGTTGGTCCCGAATGTGAGTTTTTCTTGTTCCAAAAAGATGAGAATGGTAATCCCTCAACCATCACGCATGACCAAGCATCGTACTTTGATTTAGGGCCGATTGATAACGGCGAACTTGCAAGAATAGATATGGTCAAGTGTCTATTGGATATGGGATTTAACATTGAGGCGGCACACCATGAAAACGCTCCAGGACAACATGAAATAGATTTCAAATACAGCGACGCAATCAGTTCTGCTGATAACATCGTTACTTTTAAACTCGCTGTAAAAGTAATTGCAAAAAAGTTCGACTTACACGCGACGTTTATGCCAAAACCACTCAATAATGAATGCGGTTCGGGAATGCATTGCAATATGTCATTATTCAAAGAGGGCAAAAATATTTTCTTTAACCCAACGGATGTCAACCAACTTTCTGACGAAGCATATTATTTTATCGGTGGGCTTTTAAAACACGCTAAAGGATTTACGGCGATTACAAACCCACTTGTCAATTCCTACAAGCGTTTGGTGCCGGGCTATGAAGCACCTGTTTATATCGCTTGGTCGCAAGCAAACAGAAGTCCACTCATCAGGGTTCCTGTTGCAAGAGGTACCGCAACGCGAATCGAACTTAGAAACCCCGACCCCTCGTGCAACCCATACCTTGCACTGGCGGCCATCCTTGAAGCCGGTCTTGACGGAATCAAAAACAAAATTGTACCACCAAAGAGCATTGGACAAAATATTTACCATATGTCCGACGAGGATTTAAAAGAGCAAGGCATCGAAAACCTACCGACAGACTTGCGAGATGCCATAGGCGAGCTTATGAAAGATGAGCTGATCAAAGATGCACTAGGGGAACACATTACCAGCAACTATATAAAAGCTAAAAAAATCGAATGGGATACCTACTCAAGAAAAGTACATCCATTCGAAATTGAAAAATATTTTATTATGTATTAAGGGCTATTGACACAAAGGGATAAGCAAGATATGTTATTCTAAAATTGAGGACAGAAAATCACGGAGGGTAAATATGGAATTTTGGGATTTATTTGATGAAAACAGAAACCCTTGTCATATCAAACATCGTCGTGGCGAAGAAATTCCAGCGGGAAAATTTCATATCGTTGTTGAAATTTGGACAGTGAACAGCAAGAACGAAGTACTTTTAACTCTCCGTGATCCCCAAAAAGAAATGTTTCCTAATGAATGGGAAGTGACTGGCGGCTCTGTTTTATCTGGCGAAACCAGTCTACAAGGTGCCGTAAGGGAGCTTTTTGAAGAAACCGGCATTAAGGCATCCGAGGATGAACTGACACTACTTGACAGCTTTCAGTCCATGCCCAATATTTATGATGTTTATTTACTTCGCCTGGATATTTCTCTTCATGAACTGAAACTGCAAGAGGGCGAAACCGTTGACGCCAAATGGGTTTCCATGCCCAATATTGTAAAAATGATTGAAGACGAATCCTTGACTAAACCAACCGGCAAGAGATTTTTAGCGTACAAAGGCTTACTGGCAAAACAATTTTGCAAAGCTAAAGACAAAGTCACCTGTCAAATCGCAGCTTTGGCAAGTAAATACAAAGAAATCCAAAAGGTAGTTCTTTTTGGCTCAAGAGCCAGAAACGAATACCACTTGAATTCTGATTATGATTTTGCAATATTTTCGGATTTAGAAATTTCTCCTATTGAGCAGGAGAAGTTCACCTTTGAATCTGAAGAAAGTATTGAAACTCTCTTACAATTTGATTTTGTTTTTATAAACGAGAAAACTGATAAAAATTTATTATCCGAAATTGCGAAAGATGGGATTGTTGTTTATGAAAAACTTAAATTACAAAATTGAAAATTTTAAAAAAGCAACTTTGCGGCTGAATGAAGCTTGTTTGCTGTATGATATTCAAAATGATATTGTTCAGGATAGCATCATCCAAAGATTTGAATTTACTTTTTCTTTAGCAGTTGCTGCCATGAAATCATATTTAGAAAACCAAGGGGTCGTTCTCGAGGAAACTTATCCTCGAAGCATTTTCAAAATCGCTTTCAAACATGGCTTAATCCATGATGAAGACGTTTGGATTGGTTTGCTACTCGACAGAAATTTGACATCACACATCTACAACCAATCAGTAGCACAAGAAATTTCAGAGCGAATAGTATTAAAATATTTAACCCAGTTCCAAAAACTTCTCGAAAAACTAGCAATAAGCGAGTGGTAGTGCAACAATTTTAATTACTGGTTCTGATTTTTCCTTCTAAATACAGCGTGGCTTTTCCCGAAATCTTCACCCGATCTCCACAGTTTTCACAAATGAGCGTGCCACCTCTTTTGGAAAGTTGCTCAGCAACCATTTTATCTTTGCCAAAGCGTTCGCTCCAAAACGGAATCAGTGTTGCATGTGACGAGCCAGTAACTGGGTCTTCAAGAATACCCGCATTGGGTGCAAAAAATCTCGAAACAAAATCCACATCTTGACCAACCGCCGAAACAATTAAACCAAAGCTATCAGGCAACTTACTAACAAGCGACTGTTCGGGCTTTAAGTTTCGGACAGTTTCTTGATTTTCAACAATGAGCAACATATCTCTTGACTGATACGCTTCAAGAATTTTAACACCCACGGCTTGCTCCATAAGTTCTGTTACCTCAATTGCTTTTGGTTTTCTCGACGGAAAATCCATCTCAAACCAGTCGTCATTTTTCTTAACAACCAACATTCCACTTCTGGTGTTAAATTTAATTTCTCTCATACTTGCATCAACAAAATTCGCAACCACAAATGCACTGGCAAGTGTGGCGTGTCCGCATAAATCCATTTCAACAACAGGTGTAAACCACCTTAAATCAAAATGCTCTGCTCGTTTTACAACAAAGGCAGTCTCCGCAAGATTGTTTTCAAAAGCGATGCTTTGCATCAGTTCATCGCTTAGCCATTCATCCAAAATACAAACGCCTGCTTGATTTCCCTTAAATAGTTGATCAGAAAACGCATCAATAATATAATACTGCATTACAACTCCCCCATATGAATAAAACTCGAACAAACCCGATCCGCCAACTGCTTATCATGTGTAACCACAAGGAGTCCCATGTTCCGCATTTCAATTTCTTTCAGACGAATATTCCAAATCTGTGCTTGGCTGATTGCATCAAGCATCGCTGTAATTTCATCGGCAATAATAAACTTTGTGTTTTCGCCAAGTGCTCGTACAATACAAAACCGCTGCATCTCTCCACCAGAAAGCTCCGTCGGAAAACGATTAAGCCATTCCCTCTCAATGCCGAATCGCTCAAGCAAATCAAGGTCTGGCTCAAAACCCTCAAACAGTACGTCTTTCATTTTAAATCGTGGGTTGATCGCTTTTTCTGGGTGCTGGTGAATGAGTTGCACAGGCCTGTAACCGCCGCCAATCTTTTTTCCATCAAGTAAAACTTCACCCTCTTTTGGCTTTTCATAATCGGCAAGCAACCTTGCAAGCGTTGTTTTCCCGATTCCGCTTTCGCCAAGAAGTGCCACTCTTTGACCTGTCTCAAATGTTAAATTCAAGTTTCTGAAAATCCACTTTTTTTTCGAATAGCCAAAGCCCAAGTTTTTACACTCAAGTTGCATAAATGCACCGAACTTTCTCGCCTCTTACCTCACGCAGTTCAACTTTTTTATTGCACTCTGGCGTTGCCTTGTTGCATCGGTCAGAAAATGAACAGCAGTTCCCTTTTGTTTGGCAAAACGGCTGATGCCCTTCTAAAACTTTAAACTCATTTTGTGGCAACGCTTTCCAAAGTGATTTTGTGTAGGGGTGTCTCAAATTATTTCCTTCGCCCTCAAAATCTTTTTTGTGTGCTGTTTCAACCGTTGTACCGGCGTAGAAAATGGCAACTTTGTCAGTTACTTTGAGTGCCATATTAATATCATGGGTGATTAGCATAACCGCACAGCCGCTATCTGCAAGCTCCCTCAAATGGTTCAGTGCTTCTTCTGCCAATTCTTCGCTAAGCCCTGGCGTTGGCTCGTCTGCAATGATGAGCTTCGCCCCAGAAATCACAGCAGTAGCAACAAGCACTCGCCTTGCCATTCCGCCTGAAAGCTCGTGCGGGTACAAGTCATACGTTTCTGGTGCGAGATTGTATCTTTTTAATACGTCATACACTTGCTCGTCTGTGCCTTTTGTACCTTTAATTTGTTTTCCCACTTTCATAAGTGGATCCAAAAAGTTTACTGACTGCGGCACAATCGCAATTTCACGACCTCTAAGATTTTTCAAATATTTCGATTCAAGCTCACGACCATTGTAAGTAATACTTCCTGATACTTTCGCATTTGGCGGTAGAATGCCAAGGATTGCATGAGCAAGCAAGCTCTTTCCAGAACCAGACGCACCCACAACCGCAACAATCTCGCCCGCAGATATTTCTATATCAAGTGCTGAAATGACTTCAATTTCTTTTCTTTTAAGAGCGGAATATTGTGAAAATTTAATTGACAAGCCTTTTACTTCAAGCGCTTTCGCTGCCATACCTACACCTCATTTATATACTCAATTATGTGCTGTTGTTGGGTTTGCAAGAATCCTCAAGGTTTCGCCGATGGCATCAAAGAGCATAACCACCAGAAGCAAGACAAGCCCTGGAAAAACCGCAAGCCACCACATTCCAGAAGATAAAAACCTCATGGACTCCGAAAGAATAATGCCAATCGCTGGTTGTTCTGGCGAAAGCCCAAAGCCCAAAAATGTAACCGATGCTTCGTGTAAAATTGCATGGGGAAAGGTTAAAACAAGCCCCACAATAAACTGTGGAAATATATGCGGAAATATATGCTTGCGAGCAATCCAAATATTACTCTTGCCCATCGCACGACTGACGCCTATGTACTGCGAATTTTTAAGTGCCAACACCTCTGCCCGAATCACTCTGGCAAGCGATGTCCAGTGTGTCACGGCAACGCCGATTAATACGCCCATAAGACCTTTTCCACAAGCGATGGAAATAAGCATGATTAAAATTAAATGCGGAACACTCATAAATAAATCTATGACCCAAGTGATAACCATGTCTGTTTTTTTACCGAGTGTTGCGGCGGCGGTTCCGAGAACGACAGCCATGACTGCACTGATACTTGATGCAACGATCCCGATGACTATGCTCGTAGAAAGCCCCTTAATCGTCCGAGATAGCATATCTCTACCGAGCCAATCCGTTCCAAAAAGATGTGCAAGACTTGGCGATAGGTTCTTCGCCTTAAAGTTTGCATCGTATGCACCTGCATCCATAAGAAAGCCATAAACAAAAATGAAACACAGTGATAACATACTAACTGCCAACATAATAACAATTCTGTATCTAGTCGAAGTGGTTTTCTGCGAGTTATCCATTTTCGCCACTCCTTATCTGTGGGTTAAACACGGTGTATAAAATGTTTGCGATGCTGTTGCCAAAGAACACAAAGACCGCCGAAAAAAGTGTAATACCAAGCAGAAGCGGAATGTCATTTTGTAGCCCCGCTTGCACCGCTGTTCTGCCAATCCCGGGATAGGAAAATACTTGCTCTGCCAGAACCGAGCCGCCAAAAAGTTCTGCAAACGATGCGAACTGCAACGTGAGTGCGGGCAATGCAATATTCCTTAGTCCGTGGCGTTTGATAATCGAAAATTTACTTTCTCCCCGAGCAAACGCAAACAAAACAAAATCCGAATCCAAAACTTCAATCAATTTCTGTCTCGTATGTAGTGCAATCGGCGAGATACCTACGATTGAGAGTGTCGCCGCTGGCAAAATAATATGCGAAATTCTCTCGGCAAAACTGATGTCCGCTGCAAGTTTTCCAATCGGTACAGCCAGTGCCAGCGGAAAAATTTTAAGTTGAACCGCAAATATCATCAGTAACAATAAACCAAGCCAAAAAGTTGGCGTACTCGACAATGCCAAGCAAAAACTTTTAATCGCTTTGTCCGCCCACTTGTCTTTAAATGCCGCCGCAAAAACGCCAAGGGTAAACCCAATCACACCAGCAAAAACCCACGAGATGCCCATGAGTGCAAGCGATGCCACCGCACGTTCCCCAATCACTTTGAGCACAGGCATTCTAAAAATCAACGAGTCCCCAAAGTCTCCTCGCAAGAGTGCGTGAAGCCAAAGGAAATATCGCTCCACAGGCGGTTTGTTAAGCCCCCAATATTCTGCAATCTGCTTTTTTTGCTCAAGACCCACCGTCGCATCTGCACCAACATACGCTTGCACAGGATCAATGGGCGAAAGGCTTATGAGTGTAAAAGACAAAATCGAAACCGCAAATAATAAAGTAATTCCCCTTATTAAGTAAATTGCAATTTTTTTAAGTAAGCCAAGTTTCATTTTTTAATCTTCCATTCTAGTTAAGCTTCTCTATTTTAACTTCCATTCTGTAATATTAGCAACCACAGGGAATCCATGACCATGTGGGTGAATTTGTTGCTTGCCCAAATCAAGTCCGTCTCTTACATAATACAAATGTTCCACGTTTGCAATCCAACACCAAGAAGCATCTCCAAGGTTTGATAGACCTGTCTGCCCATCCCACTGTGCTTTTTTCCAGTATTCATTCGCTTCTTCCGGCGTTCTCGATCGCAATGCCAAATCCATATATTCATCTACCTTGAAGTTTTCGGCGTTGGTAGGATTGTTATATCCCACTGTTAAATTACTCTTTCCAAAATACAGATTGTACATTTCCATTGGGTTGTGAGAGCCCCAGCCAAACATGACGCAATCGCTGTACATTCTTTGCCCGATGTCGTCCCAGCCTTTGCCCTCCACATTGATTTCTATGCCGAGTTTTTTTGCCTCTTGGCTAAATGCAATGGAAAGTGCTTGCCTAGCGGAATCGGACGCCGGGTACAGTAAATTTATTTTTGCAGGAACACCGTTTTTTTCAACGATTCCGTCAGAATTTGTATCGACCCAACCCATCTCTATCAGATATTGTTTCATTCCTTCCACATCGCCGTCTTTTATTCTTGTTTCTGGATTCCACCAAGGAAGTTCATCACAAATGGAGTACGCTGCTGTTCCATATCCGCCAAGTGTGTTCTCAACAATTTCTTGTCGGCTAATTCCATAAATTAACGCTTTTCGAATCGCAATGTCACTGGTAACTGCGTTGCCCACTGGTATGCCATCAGAACTTACCGTGCCAGGCATTGTCACGGGCATACTCATTCCCCTGTTGTCAACGCTCTTACATCTTAATAAGGAGTAACCATCAAGTTCTTGCACCAACAGTGGCGATGTCATCGCAACATCCACCGTTTTTGACTGAACAGCCGCAAGAGCCGTGTCCTCGCCAATAAATAAAAATGTCAACTTTTCAAACGCTGGCTTGTCACCATAATAGTCGTCGTTTCTGGTTACGATTAATTGTTGCCCTTTGTCCCACTGAACAAATTTATACGGGCCTGAGCCAACTGGATTGGCTGCATAACCAGTTGAATACAGATGCTTTGGCACGATGCCCACCGAAACCGCAATATTTGCAAATGCAGACATCGAAGAGTTAAGTAAAAACTCCACTTTGGTATCATCAATTGCTCTTGCTTCTTTCATAGAAGAAAGGTCAACTTCACTGGAAGAAGCCTTTGCGGTGTTAAAAGTAAAGGCAACGTCCTCGGCGGTTACTTTTGTTCCGTCAGTAAACTTGGCATCATTTCTAATTTTAAACGTCCAAGTCAAACTATTGTCACTTATCGAATACTCTGTTGCTAAATCATTTTTAAATTCCATATTTTCATCAAACGCAAGCAAGGTACTTTGAAACAAAGGCGAACCGTATCGGCCCCAACCCGTGCATGGGTCAAACCCTTCGTCTGGTTCACCGCCAATTGCTAGAACCAATTCATTTTTTTCTTGAGCCTTGTCGCTGCTTACAACTGATTTACTTTCGTTAATCGGTGCCACCGCTGCTTTTGTACTGCAACCTGATAACCCCAACATGAGTACCAAAGATGCCGCTAATAATGAACGCATTTTCACACAAAACTCTCCTATTCTAAGTTTAAAATAAAAAAAGCAGAAGCTCTCAAAAAAAAGAGGCTTCTGCCCGAACGTATGCTTCATTGCATACCAAATATCAAAAATAAATTTAAAGAATACAAATGCTTCTGCATTTTTAAAATTCAGCGTTCATCACCAAATATTATCTATATATTACCTCATTGATGTTTTTTTGTCAAGCACTTGACTCGCAATTTATGCCATGATATATTTGTTCTAACAAGGTCTAAAGTATTCGGAGGTGTTTATGAGAATCGCAGTAATTGACGGACAAGGCGGAGGAATCGGAAAAGCAATTGTTGAGAGAATGCGTCGTGACTTGCCAGAGAACACCGAAATTGTGGCTCTAGGTACAAACGCCACCGCCACCGCCATTATGATGAAAGCCGGTGCCAACGAAGGTGCTTCGGGTGAAAACGCAATCTGCTATAGTGCAAACAAGGTGGACATAATTGTTGGCACAGTGGGCATTATCGTTTCCAACGCCATGCTTGGCGAACTCACTCCAAAAATGGCCGTCGCCATCACAGAAAGCCCCGCCAAGAAAATTTTAATATCACTCAACAAATGCAATATCGAGATTGCCGGCGTAAAAACCGAACCACTTCCGCATCACATTGAACACACGATTAACCTAATCAAAACAACTATGGGAGTTGATAATAATGTGTGAAGCAAACGTATATATTTTGGACGAACTAGGGAATGAAGAATTGGTACTCGAAATGGTGGACAAAGTACGACCATTTGAGAACAAGATTTTTTTACAAAATATTTTCGGTCAACAGAAAATTATCACCGCACAGATCAAAGAACTTGCCCTGCTTGAACATAAAGTTCTTTTGGAAAAAGTTCTGTAAACACTAAAACTCCGAAACCGATTCTTCACAGAATCAATTTCGGAGTTTCTTTATTTCATCTCAACCACTGTCACGCCGCTTTCGCCCTCGCCAAATGTGCCAAGCCGATACGACTTCACGTGTGGATGCGTCCTTAAAAACCCTTGGATTCCCGCACGCATAGCACCTGTGCCCTTGCCGTGAATGATGGTGACTTGTTTCAGTCCACTCAAATACGCATCGTCAATATATTTATCGCATTTCTCAATGCCCTCGTCCACCAAAAATCCACGCAAGTCAAGCTCTGTTGACACTTGCATCGCTTTGCTCGATTTGAGTTTTGCGGATAAACTCACGCCGTTTACTTTGATTTTTTCTTCTCGCTCGTCAAGGCTCAAGTCACTCATTACGACTTTTATTTTCATAATACCCGCTTGCAGCATCACTTGATTGTTTGCATCGGGTGGCGTAATCACAATGGCACTTTGGTTCATGCTGTTGATAAATACTTTGTCGCCTTTTTTTAAACTCTTTGGAACAGGCTTGCTCACTTGCTTTGGTCTTTGAAGCTTTGAAACTTCGCTGTCCATCTCGGCAAGCTTCGCTTTTATTTTCTTACGAGATTCTTCTTTATCTTTATGAGTTTCTTGTTTGGTAAACTCTTTTAAAAGTTTGTCAACCTCGTCTTTTGCTTCTTGCATCAGCTTACGAGCTTCGTTTTTCGCTTCGAGCAAAATTTTATCTCGTTGCTCTTGCAGTTTGTCTTTTTGCTTTTCTAAATCTTTCTTCACTCGCTCGGCTTCCAGCCTAAACTGTTCTGCCCGCTCTTGTTCAATGATGACGCTTTTTCGGCTAATTTCCAAATCAGTTATGACATCCTCAAACCGAACATTCTCTGCACTTAAAAGTTCCTTTGCAGTATCAATAATATTGTCTGGCAAGCCAAGTTTTTGAGAAATGGCAAATGCGTTGCTCTTTCCAGGAATTCCAATTAAAAGTTTATAAGTTGGCCGCAACGTTTCCACATTAAACTCGCAAGAAGCGTTTTCAACGCCGTCTGTGGAGAGTGCATACACTTTCAGTTCGCTGTAATGCGTTGTAACCGCCGCTCTAATTTTCCTTGAATGCAAATATTTAAGAATCGAAATGGCAAGTGCCGCACCCTCCGTGGGGTCTGTTCCTGCACCAAGTTCGTCGAGAAGCACAAGAGAGTCGTCTGTTACATTTCCAAGAATATTTACAATGTTGCTCATGTGGGACGAGAACGTACTAAGGCTCTGCTCAATGCTCTGCTCATCACCAATATCTGCAAAAACATTTTCAAACACAGCAAGTTCCGAGTTGTCAAACGCTCCGATGTGAAGCCCTGACTGCCCCATTAAAGTAAACAGCCCAATTGTTTTTAGCGAAACGGTTTTTCCGCCTGTGTTTGGCCCTGTTATTAAAAGCGTTGTAAAGTCCTGTCCCAAGTAAATATCTGTCGGCACCACATTTTTAGGATCAAGCAGTGGGTGTCTTGCTTTTTTTACATTGATGTATCCTTTTTTATTAAAAATCGGCTCGGTGGCTTGCATATCCAAAGACAACTCGCCTTTTGCAAACACAAAATCAAGGTGTATCAAAATTTCATCATTTGACAAAAGCAAATCGCCATATTCCGCAACCATCTGCGACAGCCTTAAAAGAATTTTTTCAATCTCGGCTTTTTCTTCGGCGTGAAGCTCTTTAATTTTATTGTTGAGCTGAACCACGGCCATCGGCTCAATAAACAAGGTGGAGCCAGAACCAGATTGGTCATGCACCATACCTTGAAAACTCGAGCGGTATTCCATTTTTACAGGTACACAATACCTGTCGTTTCGCATGGTGATGACATTGTCCTGTAGCATATTTTTATAGGTTTGAGAATGTATGATGTTGTTCAGCTGTTCTTTGATTCTGTCATTCGCACTTTTCATTCCTCGTCTGATTTCACGCAAGTTTGGGCTTGCATCGTCAGAAATTTCTACCTCGCTCACAATGCAGCGATTGATTTCTTTTTCGAGTTCTGGGGCATTTTGAAGTGCTTGAAACTGTGGGTCTAAGAGTTCAGATACAGTAATTCGCCCTTCGCCCCTCGCATAATTCGAAACCTTGCGGCACACATACAAAAAATC
>JAVBKL010000103.1:0-7657 GCA_031554055.1 Eubacteriales bacterium
ATCAATCATAAAGTTGGCAAAACAAATGAGATAATGTCCGTGAAAAACAAAGAGGTAAATGGATAATAGGGAAGAAGCAAGTTTTCCGTGTGCCAGTAGCGTCGGATAAATATTTTCTGTCGGGTTGCGAAACATTTGAACCGCAAGTACAGTGACTACATACATATATGCCGACGCCAGCGAAAGATAAAACGTGACACCAGTCAGTGGGATTTCGGGCAAATGAAAGTAACCCGAAACGGAATTAAAGGCAAACAGCGGAGCATTGGGGAAAACTAAAAAAATGAAGCCAACAATTGCAAATATAACCGCCATCATAAGGCTTGAGGCTTTATACAGTTTCATCACTCACATCTCCTTTGGATTCCGCTTATATAGCAACGCACCAAATTTCGGCTGTGGACTAAACGCTACACTTTTCATAATCGTTATGCTGTCCTCTTTGCAAATTGGCGATTCACCTTTGTAATGCTTTTTAAGTAGTTCGCAGTTCTCATTGATAAAGCAATGGCTTTCACAGGGGAAGTACGTCCGCATTTCTGAATAAACAGCGTCAAGAGACTTTTCCGTAACATTGCCAAAAGTCATGGGCACAAAAACACAGGGGCTCACTTCGCCAAAGGCATCAATATAAACCATTTTGTTACCAGCGTTGCAGCCAAAATGTTCGCCGCATTCGAAATGCCCAAGATAGTTGACGGTAATTTTGTTTCCCTTGTTATAAGCATCTTGCAAATGAATCAATTGCTGTTGTTCCGATTCGGTAATTATGGAATCCGCATGCCAAAGTCCTGAGACAGCTGGCTTGGCTTCGCTCAACCACGCCTCGTGAACGCCTCTCGAAATCAAGAAGTCAATCAGTTTTTCCACATGGTGATTGCTGAGCATAGACTTTGATACAACCGATGACACACTGACGTGAATGCCAACTTTCTTAAAAATGTCAATCGCTTGGAGGGCAGTCCCAAACGCACCGATTTTTCCTCTGATGCGGTCATGCTCGCTTTCTTCCCAGTGGTCAAGGCTTATGGAAACATAAACAAGACCGGCGTCTTTTAACTCTCTCGCAAGATTTTCGGTGAGGGTTTCGCCTGTTGTGAACAGTTTAATAGCACAGTCGTCCCCAACGCTTTTGATAATGTCAACAAGGTCGTTGTTCAGAAGCGGCTCACCACCTGTTAAGCCAAGCCAGAAGACGCCCGCTTTTTTTAATTCTTGCACAAGTTCTTTTATTCTCGCCGTGGTCAAACGTTCTCCTGTTCGACCTTTGTTGTAGCAGTAATCGCAATGTTGGTTGCATAAATTTGTCAAACTAATTTGAGCATGGGATAAATTATTTGTACTATCCAAAAGTTGCTCATCAATAAAACGAGTAAACGCCTTGCTGTTGATCGGCGGCAAATGCGAATGCATGATTAAATGTCCATCCACGTCAATCAATTGAAATTTACCCATGTACTCCATAAGAAAACGATTGATGGACGGAGATACCTTAATTAATTGTTTGTTTTTAATCAGCGTGTTTGCCAAAGTAAGTTTGTTTCTAAATTTGTTTTTTTCAGGAGGCATTCGTTTCCATCTCTTTTCGAGTTTTAAAATTATTTTTTTTGCGAATCGCAAACTTCACCAAGTAATTTGTATAGCAATGCATACAAAGTTGCGGCTTCCTCTGGAGTCAAAGACAGACACCCGCCAAGTTTTGCGGGAATCGTTACAGCTTTTTCTCTTAGTGCCATGCCCTGTTCGGTTATCGTGATGATAACACTTCGCTCATCTGCCACGTCACGCTTGCGAATAATTAATCCGTCTGACTCCAGTTTTTTAAGTAGGGGAGTAAGCGTACCCGAATCTAAGTATAAATAACTGCCAAGCTCATTGACTGTCAGCGGTTTTTGTTCCCATAATACCATCATGGCTATGTACTGCGTATAGGTTAAACCAATCTGATCCAGAAAAGGCTTGTATTTTTTCACAACCTCTTTTGAGGCGGCATAAAGCGGAAAACAAATCTGATTTTCAAGTTTCAACACATCATAATTCATTGCACGCTCTCCTTATCTCAATGTATTTCATGCCATTTGATTGTAATCAATTTATATGGGGAAGTCAAGAATTTTTTGATTGCCTATAAAAAAATCCCTCCATGCTTTTATTTCGTCATGGAAGGATTTATTTTGGATAAAGTTTTATGCGGGTTGGCAGGAAACCAGCCACGTTCCACTCGTCTTTCTTGCTCGAACAATTCTTTTATGCTCCAGAGCAAAGTGAATCCCAAAACCGAAAGAAGGGCAGAGCCTATCATTTGTTTTACAAGCAACGCCGACAGCAAAACGAGAATGGCACTAATCAAAAACACTGGCCAAATTTGTTTGCCAAAATAATATTCGGCTTTAATGACAATGGGGTGAAAAATTCCTATGATTAAAAACGAGCCAAGACCAATCATTAAACTGCCATAATTCATACGAGGTTCCTCCGTTTGCTTTTGATTGTCGTTATGTGTGCGGTAACGCAAATTCCCATGAGTACCAAAAAAACTTTTACATACACGATAGGTACAAAATAAATTGAAATGGATAAGCTGATCCAGAGATAGGCAATGGCGCGAATTTTTATTTTTTTGTTTACACCGCAACCCGTTTTGTAGTTTTTTATGAAATCGCCAAAATACTTTGTTTGTTCAAGCCAGAGGGAAAGTTTTTGACTGCTGCCACCAAAACAAGCCGCCGCCAAAAGTATAAAGGGTGTGGTGGGAATCAAGGGCAAGAATATCCCGATTGTTCCAAGACCCAAACATGTAAAACCGCAGGCGATTAAAAAATACTTTTTCAAAATCAAAACGATCACGACACTCTCAATGTATTTTTTAAAATCAAACGGTTCTTTCATCTAATTATATTTAAAATTGTATAGACTGCTATGATAATTATCACGATGTGCGTGCAAAACAAAAAACTGCCCATCAGGATATGATAAGCAGTTTGAATTTACATTTAAATAAACAAATCAGGGGTGCTCAAATATCTGTCGCCAAGGTCTGCGCAAACAGCTACAACGACACTGCCCTCGGGAAGTTTTTTGGCAAGCTCAATCGCCGCATAAACATTCGTGCCAGAAGATACGCCGACAAGCAAACCTTCAAGCTTCGCCATTTTACGAACCGTGTCATAGGCTTGGTCGTCACTTACGAGAAGAACTTCGTCGTAACAGTTTGTATCGAGAATGTTTGGGATAAAACCATCGCCGATGCCTTGTTGCTTATGGAAGCCGACTTTTCCACCTGTGAGGATAGCCGCCGTATCTGGCTCAACGGTTACGATTCTAGCAGATGGATAGTGCTCTTTGAGCCTATGACCTGTTCCTGTTACGGTGCCGCCTGTGCCAACAGCCGCAACGAATCCTCCAAGAGGAGTATCGCCGAGTTGTGCAATGATTTCTTCCGCAGTGCCGTTATAATGTGCTTCGCAATTTGCTTGGTTATCAAATTGACCCGCAAGGAAATATTTAGGGTCTGAGGCAACGATTCTCTCGGCTTCTTTCTTAGCAAGTTCGAATGTTGCTGTAATATCTTCTGCCGCTGGAGTCAAGATCAATTCTGCACCGTAGGCTCTAATAATTTTTTTGCGTTCTTCACTCATGATTTCAGGCATAACGATTGCACATTTGTATCCACGTGCCGCCGCAACAAGTGCAAGCCCAATGCCTTGGTTTCCGCTTGTAAACTCAATAATAACTGAATCAGGTTTTAACACACCACGTTTTTCAGCATCATTAATCATGTTTAGTGCTGTTCTGGTTTTTATGCTGCCGCCTGGGTTTAAGCCTTCAAGCTTTACTAAAACTGTTCTTCCAAGACCTTCGGTTAATCTGTTAAGCTTAATTAAAGGTGTTCCGCCAACTGCTTCTAAAACGTTTTCACAAATGCCGTTATTACCTAACTTCATCTCATGACCCCCTTGTTTTATTATAATAATATTATAACCAACTATCAAATAAAAAACAAGAGTTTATGCAGAATTACCAACACATCAAGAAATATTTATGCTGCCGTTGGATGTTTTGAGCTCCAAGTCAAATTTGATTGAGGAAGATTCAAAGCCTTGCGATTGTGCGTTTATATAACTTGGCGAATTGGAGCTATATGACAAATTATTGTTTTGCACTCTGATTGGCCCGTTTGAAGTCGAAGCATTCACTTTGATTGGCAAACCCGCAACCACATTTGTGAAACTGATGTTTGAGTTTGACGTAGCGGCGTACACATAAATTTGCTCGCTTTGTTTGTTCATGATCGGTCCAAAGTTTTCAAACGAGATTGGTGCGTTGCTTGTTTTTGCTGTCACATTATAAAAAATGGTGTTGCCTGTTGAAATTGATGCATTGGACGTAGACAAATTAAGTGTTTCAGCAAAACAATCGCTTACATTGATTTTTGCATTTGAGGTTGAACTTTCCAGTCTTGAAACATTGACTCTACGCAACTTGGTAGAAGCATTTGTCGTTGTGGTGCGGAGTTCATGCCCGCTGCAATTCGTAACGGAAATGTCTGCACAAGAGGTTGTTGCGGTTGCTCTTTCAAACTTTAGGTTCTCAAAAGTGATTTTCGCATTCTTGGAGATAGCCACAAGGTTTTCAATTAAAATATCCGGCACCCTAATTTGTATTTCCATTAGACGCACGGCGTTTGTGTCATAATTTAAAGAGTATCTGCCGTCAACATTTTGCCATTCAACCATTGGGTCACGGTCATGTTTCACAGAAAAATAAGTGTTTACGCTAATGCAGTTTTTTTCGTGGCTCATGATTTCTACTCGTGCGTTTTTGCCGACGGCTGTGATTGACTTGATAGAATTTGCATCGACTTCGGAAGTTGCGTTGTATGTTAGATAATTTTCCTTGCTGATTTTCTCGAACAAGTTCTTTGCTTCCGTGACAAAAGAAAAAATGGGGTTACTTTCTTGTGTGGGACTTTCGGTTATGGGGCGTTCTTGTCTTTGAACGTTGTTTAGCATTTCAAGACCCTCGTCAACGGAAATTTCGCCTTCTTGTATCTTAGATAAAATCTTTAATTTTGAATCGCTCATAGTGCATTCTCCTTTTTATAAATCTCTAATAGTTGTTTGGGTTCAAAAAACGGAATTAAATTTTCTAGTATGTCAATTGGTAACTGGTATTCGGTTATGATTAGCCATTTTAAGTCACGTGTTAGAAAAGGCATTAGGCCTTCAACAAAATCATAATTTTGGGCATCGAGTGCGTTTTTTAAAACGGTTTGCTTTAAGCCTTGGTTCATGAGAGGTACTAAAACTTCAAGCTCTGCAAAATTTGCCTGCTGTATCAAATGGTTGACGATGATCTCACGTTGAACATTTCCTGAATGCAAAAAAACATCTTCCAATATCATGTGGCAGTCCGTGATTTTTAAGATAGCGTTTATAATTTGCTCTTTCTGCTTTTGGTTAAACAACCCAAGAATTTCAAACGGTATATCTAACTGGGCAGAAGTTGTGGTGTTTGTTAGAATCGAGATGAAATTATTATACACAGATTCGTCAACTAAATTTTCGAATGTGCTTGGGCGGTTTGAAAACTCGCCAAACAATTCCCACACAGGCACGTCAAGCACTTCAGCAATATCTGAGAAAGAAGTGACATCGGGTAAGCTTTCGCCACGTTCCCATTTTGAAACGGCTTGCGGCGATATGAATAAAGCATCGGCAAGTTGCTGTTGCGTTAAGTTTTTGTTTTTTCTAAGTTGCTTGATAAAAGAACCGACACCTCTTGTGTCCAAATGTTTCACTCCCTTGCGGTGTTCCTAGTTATGCTTTGGATTATATCAACATCAAATGGGGAATACAATAAACTGTTGGTTGAGTTTTTGTGTGAATAGGTATAAGATATAAGGAACAACCAAAAAAAGGGGCGAGAACAGTGGGCGTAAAATTTGGAATCATAGGTCTTGGCGTAATTTCGAACAAATTTGCAAAGGTGCTTGGCACAACAGACGGAGAACTTGTGGCAGTAGCGGCGAGGGACATCAATCGTGCAAATGAGTTTGCCAAAAAGTACAACGCAAAAAAAGCATATGCAAGCTATGAAGAACTTTTAAACGACAAGGAAGTGGAAGCTGTTTATATTGGCTTGACCCATAATTTTCACAAGGAATTTGCAATCAAATGTATCGAACACGGAAAAGCTGTGATGTGTGAGAAACCTTTCTTCTTGAATACCAGTGATGCAGAGGAAGTCTTTGCACTCGCAAAACAAAAAAATGTTTTGGTGATGGAAGCAATGTGGACTCGTTGCTTGCCAACTTTTAAAAAAGCCAAGAGCTGGATTGCAGAAAACAAAATCGGCGAACTTAAATTGATTGAGGCGTCCTTTTGTTTTAGACAAGAATTTGATGCAAACCACAGGCTGTTTGCAAAAGAGCTTGCGGGCGGTGCACTCTATGATGTTGGCGTTTATCCGATTGAATATGCAACTGGAATTGCGGGTGAAAAACCTGAAAAAATATTCTCCATTGTCGAGAAGCTGCCAAACGGTGTGGACGGTTTTGACTTAATATTGATGAAATTCAAAAGTGGAGTTATGGCGAATTTGAAATGTGGTTTAAATTTATCAACAAGAAACGATGCGATTTTGTACGGAACAAGGGGTTATATCGAAACTAAAAATTTCTACGGAGCAACTCGGATTGAGCGTTATGACGAAAGCCATAATCTAGTTGAGAGTTTTGAAGAGCCTGTGGAAGATGGGTTTGTTTATGAAATTGAGCATTTTATGGATTTGTATAGAAACGGAAAAATTGAAAGTGATTTGATTTTGTGGCAGGATGTTTTGGACTGCACAGAAATTTTTGAGGATATGATTGGAAAATATGAAAATATTAATTGATGCAGATGGTTGCCCTGTTGTCAACCTTACCATAGAAATCGCAAAAAAGTATGAAATTGTTTGCGTGATTCTTTGTGACACCTCGCATATTTTTGAGAGTGATTATGCAGAGGTGAAGGTTTGTTCAAGGGGGGCGGACAGCGTGGACTTTGCCCTTGTGAACTTGGTGTTACCAAACGACATTGTTGTGACACAGGACTATGGGCTTGCCGCCATGTGTTTGGCGAAAAAAGCCTTGCCGATTAACCAAAATGGAATGATGTATGATGATAAAAACATAGATTCTTTGCTCATGCAAAGGCATACGGCAAAAAAAATCCGTCGGGGCGGTGGCAGATTAATAGGGCCAGCCAAACGCACCGACGAACAAAATATTGCGTTTAAGAAAAATCTTGAAAACCTTGTGCTTAAAACTTTTTCTCGAGCAGACTCTTAGGGATATGGCAGTATCCACTTGGGTTTTTATCCAAGTACTGCTGATGATATTCGTCGGCTGCATAAAAAGCATAAAGCGGTAACAATTCTACGACAACTGGTTTGTCGTATTTTTTTTGCTCTTCATCCATCATTTGTTTTACGATTGTGGAATCACTCTCGTCTGAAAAATATATGCCTGTGCGGTATTGGCTACCCACATCGCCGCCTTGCTTGTTTAAGCTTGTTGGATCAATGACAAGAAAAAACCTCGTTACAAGTTCGGATAATTTTAATATATTTTCATCATATCTAACAAGTACCGTTTCTGCGTGCCCTGTGTCCG
>JAVBKL010000042.1:0-8701 GCA_031554055.1 Eubacteriales bacterium
TAGTAACAATCGCATCATCGTGCCGATTATGGACGCAAGGCGGAACCAAGTGTATACGGCTTTTTATAAGTTTGATAAAAAGCTTGAACGAGTTTCAGAATATCTTGCGGCTGACATCACAGAGGTTCTCGAATTGCTAAAGAAATTTGACGAGCCGCCAATATTTTTGGGCGATGGAATTTTAACACTAAAAGAAAGCATCAAGGGCTTTGAACTGGCACCGGCTCATTTGAATATGCAAAGGGCGGCAACGGTGGCTTCTCTGGCAAAAGAAAAACTAGACTGTGCAGTAAACTATAACGAGTTTGAACCGTTTTATTTAAGGAAACCACAGGCAGAACGAGAGTATTTGGAGCGAGAAAAAAATGAGCGAGTTTAAGACAGTAAGAATGGAAATGAAGCATTTAGACGAAACTTACGAGATAGAGAAAAATTCTTTTTCGATACCGTGGACGAGAAAGTCGTTTGAAGAAGAAATCACGGCAAACAAAATGGGTATTTATTATGTTGCTGTGGAAGAAAACGCTGGCGTCCAAAAAGTAGTTGGTTATGGCGGAATGTGGCACGTCATCACAGAGGGGCATATCACAAATGTGGCTGTGGCAGAGGAATACCGTGGACGTGGAATTGGAGATTTATTGATTGATGCACTTGAAAAAGAAGCGGTTGATAAAGAGATGATTGGTTTAACTTTGGAAGTGCGTGTGGGAAATACAAAAGCGATGAAGCTTTATGCAAAGCACGGCTTTAAAGTAGAAGGGATACGGAAGAACTACTATGCAGACACAAAGGAAGATGCCATTGTGATGTGGAAGTATTTCAACTAAAAGAGGTGCATTGATGCGAGAGCTAGATTATAAAGATTTAAGAAAGTTTTTAAGACCCGACGAATTGAGTTTTGAGACAACAAAAGAAATTGAACCGATTGTGGGAATGGTCGGTCAAGAACGAGCAGTCAATGCTCTTGAGTTTGGACTTTCGGTTAAGAAAAACGGATACAACATATATATTTCTGGTGCAACAGGAACAGGCCGTTCCAAGTTTGCCAAAGAATGTGCAAGTAAAAAAGCAGCAAAAGAAAAAATTCCAAATGATATTTGTTATGTCTATAATTTTACAGAGCCAGCAAAGCCAAAGTTACTTGAACTCCCAGCCGGGCGGGGTCGAGAATTTCAAAATGACATGGACGAATTGATCAACCAACTTGTGACAGAACTCCCCAAGGTGTTTTCGGAAAAGGAATTTGAAAACCAAAAAGCAGACCAACTCAAGGAGTTTCAGGGCAAACGTGACGTAATCATAAAGAAAATGACAGAGGACGCCAAAGAGCAAGAGTTTGGCGTAAAAAGTACCAATACTGGCATTTATTTTATGCCAATCATTGAGGGCGAAATCATCACAGAGGAACAATACGAGAGCTTAAACCAAGAACGCAAAGACGAAATTGCAAAAAATTCGGAGCAGATTCAAAGGTCGGCAGCGGATGGTATGCGACAGATTAAGGACTTTGAAAAGGGATTTAGAGAAAAAATGGAGGATCTTGAGTATAAGGTCGGACTTTTTTCTGTTGGGTACTATATTGCGCCTGTGATTGAAAAGTATTGTGACTATGCAGAAGTTTTAAAATATTTGCAAGCGGTGAAAGAGGATATTTTAGACAACATCGAGGACTTTGTGGAAACAGAAACAGAGGAAGAAGAGCAAATGCAACAACTGATGCCTTGGTACAACAGAAAAGATTCGGGTGGAGACTTTGCAAAGTACAAAGTGAATTTGCTCGTGGATAATTCGGGGCTAAAAGCTGCACCGGTTATTGTGGACTACAGGCCACTACACGGAAATTTGGTTGGAGAAATCGAGTACGACAACGAATACGGAAACTTGACAACGGATTTTATGAAAATCAAAGCAGGGCTTTTGCATCGGGCAAACGGTGGTTATTTGATTTTGCAAGCACATGATGTTTTGAACAATCATTATGCATGGGAAACACTGCGGCAAGCGTTTTTAACTGGCGAAATCGTAACAGAGCCAATTAAGGAATACACAACTGGAGTTACGGTTAGTTGTATTCGCCCAGAGCCACTTAAGCTGGATTTAAAGATTATCATGATTGGTGACGAGTTTTATTTTGATATTTTGCATGAGTTTGACGAAGCCTTCTCGAAGATGTTTAAAATTAAAGTCGAGTTTGATTACGAAATGCAAAACAACCACAGCAACTTGATTCAGTACGCACAATTTGTAAAACGGTTTGTTAGGGATGAAGGGCTTTTAGAATTTGATGCGGCAGCAGTTGCAAAAATAATTGAGTACTCCACCAGATTATCAGAGAGCAAGAAAAAATTAAGCACCCAGTTTGGCAAAATTTCAGAAGTCTTGATTGAAGCGGATACATGGGCAAAACTTGCCGAAAAAGAAATTGTTGGTGCGGCAGAAGTTAAAAAAGCAATTTCTGAGAGGGAATATAGACTGGGGCTTTATGAAGAGAAATTAACCGAGATTATAGACGATGGCGTTATTATGATCGATGTTCACGGTGAAAAAGTCGGTCAAATCAACGGGCTAGCCGTCATGGAAACAAGTGACCATGTTTTTGCGAAACCATCGAGAATTACAGCGACCACTTACGTGGGCAAGGCTGGCATTATCAATATCGAAAAAGAGGCAAAAATGAGTGGCTCGATTCACGAAAAGGGAATTCAAGTGTTAGCCGGATTTTTGGGGCAGACTTACGCACAGGATTTTCCACTTTCGCTCTCGTGTCGGGTGTGCTTTGAACAAAATTATTCGGGCGTTGATGGCGACAGTGCTTCGTCAACCGAGCTTTATGCCGTGCTTTCAAGTTTATCAGAACTTCCGATTAACCAAGAGATTGCGGTGACTGGAAGCATAAACCAGCGGGGCGAAATCCAAGCAATCGGTGGTGTCACTTATAAAATCGAAGGATTTTTTGAGCTTTGTAAAAAGCGTGGGCTTACAGGGACACAGGGCGTAATCATTCCGAAGCAAAACGTGATGGACTTGGCACTTAATGACGATGTGGTGGAAGCGGTCAAAGACGGAATGTTCCATATTTATCCGATTGAGCATATTGACGAGGGTATTGAGATTTTGACAGGCTTTGAAGCCGGCGTGAAAAACGAAAAGCAAAAGTATCCGCAAGATTCTGTTCACGGCAAAGTTTTAAAGAAACTAAAGGACTTTTACAAGAAATCAACTGCCGAATAGGGATTTACGAATCACAAGGGGAGAAAAATATGCGAGCGATATTATTTTTAACAACAGATTTTGAAGAAATTGAAGCAATCGGAACGATTGATATTCTTCGCCGTGGCGGAGTGCAAGTGAAAACTGCATCGGTCACTGGAGACAGAAATGTAGTTGGCTCTCATGGGATTTCTGTTTTGTCCGATGGATTGTTTCATGATTTAATCAATGACGAGTACGAAATGTTAATTATACCAGGGGGTTCTGGAGCGTTGGCTTTAAAAACCAATGATGAGCTTAAAAGATTTGTTAGTGAATTTTATCAAGACGGAAAATATATTGCGGCAATCTGTGCCGCACCTACTGTGCTTGGTGCATATGGTCTGCTGACAGGTAAAAAAGCTTGCTGCTACCCAGGGCTTGAGGACGGTTTGTTAGGTGCAGAAGTTTCAAGCGAGTTGGTTTGTGTGGACGGAAAAATAATTACTGGAAAAGGCCCAGCCGCCGTTTTTGAGTTTGGGCTTAAGCTTGTAGAAATTTTAATGGGTAAAGAAGCTGCACAAAAAGTGAAGAGTGGAATGTTATATTAAGAAACCCCCCGTTCTGGTTTAAATCAGAATGGGGGTTTTGCGTATTATAGCCAGCTTACATCCGCTTTTTTGCGAGGGGCATATCTCTTGTATGTAACTTCGGGATAACCAACCACAAGGCACGAAACGACCTCTTTTGAATCGTCGATACCCAAAAAGTCTTTAAGCTTTTTGTTTCCTGTAACCGCACGGACAAAAAATCCGCTAAACAACATACCAAGCCCTTGGGCGTGAAGCATAAGCTCCATTGTTGACGCGGCCAAGTGTCCATCAACAGGTGTGTCTGACACAACCAATATGACGGTCTTTGATTTGAAAAATAAAAACGTCGGCTTCTCTGGATCTGCTTTAAGTTCGTCGTACATATTGATCCATTTTTGTGCATAGGATTTTAAAATTGGTGGTGTGCTTTCTGATTGCAAAAGCCCCTCGCCAATTTCTTTCAGCTTTTCTGCCGCCATATCCAAAACTTCTGGCAATTTTTCTTGCACGACAATGTACGAAACACTTTGGCGGTTGGAAGCAGTTGGTGTATATCTTCCAGCTTCTAGCACCATTTCTAGTTTTTCTCTCTCGACTGGTTTATCCGAGAAATTTCTGATGGTTCTTCTCATTTTAATAAAATGAAGGAGATCAGTTGCTTCAATTTCTTTTGAAGCTTCTTCACTTAGCTCATTATCTTTTGGAAAATGGTCAATTTCAAAAGCGTTTTGTGGACAGACTGCCACGCAATGTCCGCAGAAAATACAGGCATCACTTTGAAGTTTTGCTTTCCCCTCGTCCATGATGATGTTACCCATAAAGCAGTCTTTTGTACATTTGCTACAGCCGATACATTTGTTTTGATCAATAATAATCATTACATTACCTCCTAGTGGTTTGTATCTATCTTACACCATAATTGAATTTTTTTAAAGTCTTGTTTTATCATCGGGAAATAGTATAATGGTTATAGAGGTGAATAGCTATGCGAAAAGGAAAATTAATCGGGGTACTTTCAATCGTACTTGCGTTTGTAGTTTTTGCAAGTACAAATACGATAGCATCTGGTATTGTTGTGCCGGAAGCACCAAAATCAAATGACAAAGCAGCTTGGGAAGAAGCGTATCAAAAATATTTGGATAGTGCAGAGCAAACAAAAAATAAACAAACGCCAAGTCCAAGTATAGCACCATCTCCGACACCAATTGTAGTGAAAGAGCAAGAGCCGATTTCTGATATAAAGGGGCACTGGGCAACGAGTGCAATTCTTCATTGCTATGATATGGGGATTATTCGGTTGTTTGAGGGCGACAAAGTTTTGCCAAACGAGCCGATAAAAAGGGCGGAGTTTGCTTATGCCATGAATGAGTGGATGAGTAAAAACGCAGCGTTGCTTACGGAACTTGGCTATGTGGAGAAAAAAGAAAAAGTATCGACCAACGATATTGCAGATTCTATGCTGTACTATTCGGCTATGAAAAGCCAGCTTGAAAAAGGTTTGATGACAACTTCTGGTGGAGCGTTTAAACCAAACTCGAATCTTACAAGGGAGACTGCTTGCGAAGTCTGGATCAATTTAATGAAACAGCTAACGAACTGCGTGATTGATCAAGAATATTTTAACGCTCTGAGTATCGACAAAGCTCTTAATAAATATATTGATAAAAACAGTATCTCTTACCAAGCGAGCGAAGCGGTTGCGGCAATGACAAACATAAAATTGGTTTCTGGGTACAGCAACAACACCTTTAGACCAAATGGAACCATCTCGAGGGCAGAAATTTACACAATCATAACGAATGCAGAGTATTTCTTGAAAAAAGCAATCAAAGGCCCACAGCCAACACCGATTCCCGAAATGGATAAGATAAAACTCTCAAAATTGTCTATTGCTTATGCGAATCAGGTGGGGTATGGATTATACTTTACGGTGAATGACAGTGCATTTAAACAAGATGCAAGCATCGTTATTGCAACTACGTTTAGTGAATATCTTAAGGTGGATCAAGACAACATTCAAACAACAGGTAAGGGCTTAACGAGCAATACCTATAAATTAAGCGAGTTGGAACGCTATAGAATTTCGCCAAACGATAATATTTTTACAAGGAACATGGAAGGGAACGCACCCAACACATATTATATCTATGTCATGCTAAAGTACAAAGACCAAACGACGGATATACTGTCAACTAGCATAACGCTTAGTTACTAACAGCAGACCCGTCATTTGACATAATATCAATATTACTATCTTCCGAAATAATTACGATAACACAACTCATATGAAGATTAGAAGCTAGATATTTTGCGGCGGCGTTGTACCTTGCCCCCCGTGAAATATCTTCTTTTTTTGATAAGCCACTCATGCCGTCAAGAATCACGCCGATGGCATAGCAGATTCCGTGTTGGTCAAAAAGTGCTGCGCCGTCGATTTCTGTAATTTGTAGAATTAAATTTTGGTCGAGCCTTCTGTGGTTTACAGGAATAGATGCGTTTTTTAAGCGGATGGATTCATCAGAAGCTTTGGTTGAGAACACAAGCATTGTGCCTCGTTTTTGTTCAACCGCCGCATCAATGATGTCAAATATGCATTCCATTTCTTCTTGCCCCGATTTAAAAACTTCATGGAACGTAATCAATATTTCATTTAAATCAATTTTTGAACGTTGAAGCTTTGGAAAAGAGTATTCGATGTTGAGAATTTCGAGTTTCTTTGATTCCGAGTAGGACGATATTTTCCAAAGGTTTCGCCTTAAAAAATTAACGACAAAGACTTCGCTGATGGGGGAAAAATTCTCAAGGTCTTCGTGCTGAATAAAACCATAGGCAAAGGCACCGTCTGATACTAAGAATAACTTTGATGAGGAGATTTCAAGCATCTTCCTCATTTTTTTGTATTCGTTTAGTTTGATTGGGTATACAAATTTTAAGCTAAACTGTATGCTGTCAATTTCTCTTGTCAAAAAAATGGTTCCGTTTACTTCGTTTGATTCGTAATTAAGAGAAGAAATGGTATCAAAGTTTTCATAGATTCCGTTGTCCACTTCGTTTTCAGAGCTACAGCCGAGTGAATAATATTGAATAGAAGATATGTAATCACGTGCAGAGCCACGAAGTAGGGGATTTAAATGTTGCAAAATGGCAAGTCTTGAATAGTTTTTATAAATATCTAGGTTCGAGAGAAAATTATGTACCATTTTAAGAATGACAAACTCACGAAAGGAAACATTGTTTGCATCATAAAAATCCGAATACTTAAACGCCGATTGATTTTCGCTTAAAATATTAAGCACAGGGCTTGCAATGTTTATGAGCTTATAGCTTCTATCGTTTAGGCTACGCTCGATTTGTATGGCATAGGAGGCAAAGCCTGTTTCAGTTTCAAAAAAATCGGAAACGATGGTGTATTGGTTGCTTTCATATAACCCGAGTTGCACCAGTTTCTTTAAAAAAGAAAAGGATAGTTCGTTTGTGGATTCGCAATTTTTGCTTGCAATAAAGTCGTGCAACAAACCAAGGCACTCTTCTTTTTCAAATAGCCAGCACTGAAGTTTTTCATGATAGGATAAACACTCGCCGTTAGAACTAAAAATAGAAACAAGCGTTGGTGCGCAAGTTTTTGTATAGGAAAACTCAACCTTAAAAGCCTTGAGCATAACGAGCTTTCCAAGTTCCTTAAAGCCGAGCGTCAAGACTTTTTCAAGATTTTTTATTTCGTCCAGTTTCATTTTACTTGTTTCTGGTTGCGAATGCACAAGACCACTCCCAAACAAATTTGAACACAAAAAAATACCGTGTATAGTCAAAGTGTACTATGCACGGTATTCAAAGTCAAATGAAATTTTTAAAGCTCGAATATGCCTGTCATTTTCTTGAGGCTATCGGATTGGTTTGATAAAGTTTGTGCGGCACCGGCACTTTCTTTTGCGTTGATGGAGTTGTTTTGAACAACTTCCGATATTCTTGTTATGCCGTCACTTACAATTTCAATGGCACTGTTTTGCTCGTTTGAAGCTATGGAGATTGCGGATATGATCGTTGAAACAGAAGCAACGTCTGAAACGATTTTTTCAAGAGCGTGTGCTGTCTCACTTGCAATCTTTGTACCCTCGGTTACACGTTTGATTGAGTCTTCAATCAGTAAAGTTGTCTCGCCAGCCGCCTTTGAACTTCTTGAAGCAAGGCTTCGAACTTCTTCCGCAACAACAGCAAATCCCTTGCCATGTTCACCAGCTCTTGCTGCTTCAACAGCTGCATTTAAAGCAAGCAAGTTTGTTTGGAATGCGATGTCTTCGATTACTTTTATGATTTTAGAGATATTGTTAGACGATTCTTTAATGCCTTGCATGGAGTCAAGCATACGTTTCATTTCGTCGTTGCCATGCGTTGCATTTTCAGTAGAAGCCAAGGAAAGACGATTTGCTTCGGCAGAGTTTTCTGCGTTTTTCAGTGTCTTCTCTTTTATGCCCTCAATCGTTTGTGTAAGCTGAATGATGGATTGGTTCTGCTCATTTGCACCAATCGCAAGGTCTGCACTCGATTCTGAAATTAGTCTTGCACCAGACGAAACTTGCTCTGTTGCGGTATTAATTTCTGTGAGTACGTCATTAAACTTGGTAATGATTGTGTTGACAGAGCTTTTAATTTGTGAGAAGTCACCAACGAAATCTCTTGTTATCGAAACATTTAACTGATTGTCTTTTACTTTGTTAAGAACGTTTGCAATCTCTTGAATGTAGCCAGCAACGGAAGCATTTGTTTCGTTTAAGGATTTCTTCATTTGCTCAAAGCTGCCACGATAGTTGCCTTCAATTTTTGTAGTTAACTTGCCTTTAGCAAACTCTGTGAGAACTGTGGTTGATTCCTCAATTGGTTTGGCCACAGCATCAAGCATTTGGTTTAACTGCCCCATGATT